>JBATFE010000350.1:0-11867 GCA_049664445.1 Gammaproteobacteria bacterium | reverse complement strand
GATTCTGAATCGAAGATGGAAGTCCACGACTTTTTTCTGACCCTGCTGATTATCCTGCTGACGGCGCGGATATTCGCCGAACTGGCCACGCGCCTGCAAGCGCCGTCGGTGATCGGTGAATTGTTCGCCGGTGTGTTGCTGGGACCCAGTCTGCTGGGGTGGATCGAACCGACAGAGGCAATCCGCGTATAGGTTGAATAAACGCTATTTCCCCTCAAACCCGCCTCCACTGTATAGTCGCTGCCACTGCTTTCCAACCTGATCATAGCGAAACCTCTCCCAACTTGACTGCACTGAAATGAACGGACCTCGCTCTATTACTCTTCCTCCTGCCAATTCCTGCCTCTGGCCCAATCGATACCCTGTTAACTGCATTCTCGTGGCAACAACACCGGCTTGAGGCGCTTGTAAATCAGCCCAACAGGCTGGACTGCGGCGGCGTTCGACTGTCAGGCAACAGGTGCACGGCTCGCGTCGGCAATTTTTCTTGCAGATGCACCAGGATCTTCTTAATGATCACTGGATCTTCTATGCAGGCAATGACCCTGGCTGATCCTCCACAGACTCGGCACATCTGAACGTCAATCTTGAAAACACGCTTCAGCCGTTGCGCCCAGGTCATGGCCGCATGACGCTGAACTGGCATTTGCTCCTCCTGGCCATCCTCTGCTTTGGGCTTGTTGCCTTTTTCCCGTTTTGCCGGTGTCACCAGCTCTCGGTGCTTGCTGTTCGGCGCAAACACGCCATGAAAGCGTGTCAGGTTGACTCTGGGCTTCGGCACCAGGGCGGCCAGTTTTGCTATAAAATCCACAGGCTCGAAGATGACGTGGGTAGTCCCATCCCGGTACGGCGTCTTGAGCTGATAACGCACGTTACCGTTCGGCGTGAGTGAAAGCCGCTTTTTCGCGAATGCCGGGCGGCTGATGTAACGACACAGCCGCTCCAGTTTCTTGCGTTCATCCGCCCTCGCCGCCACCCCGGCATGCAGCGAAAACCCGGCCACATTGCCCACCTGATTGCCGAAGGGCTCATCGCTCGACGGCAACGTTTGCAACGTGAACACCTTGCGCCCTTGATGTGGCCCCACGGCGATTCGGTAGGTGATGGAGTGCCCCAGCAGTGTATTTATCGGGTCTTCGTTCACCGCATCCGTGGCCAGATAGCCATTTTCCGCATCCCGCTCCAGGAGTCCTTGCCGTTCGAGGAAACGACCCACGTGGTGTGCGATCCGATGGGCCAGTTGGGTGAGCTCTGCACCGGTTGGCGCCTTAACACACCGAAACCGGGTTGATCCGTTGGCGCCATCCACGTAAACACCGTCGAGAAACAACATATGGAAATGAATATTCAGATTCAGCGCGCCGCCGAAGCGTTGAATCAGGGTGACGGCCCCTGTGTGAGCCGTCGTTTTTGTAAAACCGGCTTTCCGGGTCAGGTGCGTAGCAATGGTGCGGTAGACAATACCCAGCGCCTTGCCCATGACTTTGGATTGGCTGGCAAACAGGAACCTGAGAGGAAACGGCACGCTGAGTACCCATTGGCGCATGGGCTCTTGGGGCAATACTTCATCTACCAGCAAGGCAGCACTTTCCGCCATACGACGTGCCCCGCAACTGGGGCAGAAGCCGCGACGCTTGCAACTGAAGACGACCAAATGCTCCGCATGGCAGGTGTCACATTGCACCCGCAGAAAACCATGCTCAAGACGGCCACATTTAAAGTACTCATCGAATTCCTGGCGAACGTAATCCGGCAGCACCCTGCCCTCGGCTGCCCACTGCGTCTCAAAAGCAGGGTAGTATTCTTCGATAAGTTGGTAAAGAAGGGTGCGCTCCGGGTGATGGCGCTCATATCGAGGCGCACGCTCCCTGCGGCTGGCTTCCCTGCCAGCTGGCAACTGCAACATAATCGCATCCTTGCGATAAAGTGTTTAGGCGAGGTTATCAGACGCCATCCAGTGCTGCACTATTCGTAGTGATAACATTGAACTCGAATCATTTATGACCGATGCGAATATCGATGAGAGTTGTAATCGCACCCACTATGGTTCTAACCGGGTGGTTTGCGTGGGTAAATCCATTTCGGCGTTTTATAACTGACTGTAAATAATGACTAACACCAGGATAACCCCTTGAGTCACCGTCCACGGAAAAGGTTCGGCCAGAACTTTCTGCATGACCCGGTGATTATTCACAAGATCATCAATGCCATTCGGCCGGAAAAATCCGATGTCCTGCTGGAAATCGGCCCGGGGCAAGGTGCCATCACCTGCCCGCTGCTGGAGGCCGCCGGCAAGCTCACCGTTGTTGAACTGGATCGAGACCTGATCGGCCCCTTGCAGGCCCGTTGCAGTACCCTCGGTGAATTGACCGTGCACAGCGCCGATGCCCTGTCATTCGATTTCTGCGCGGTCGCCGGTCAACAGATGCTGCGCGTCATCGGCAACCTGCCCTACAACATTTCCACGCCGTTGTTATTTCATCTGCTGGATCAGCACCAGTGCATCAAGGACATGCACTTTATGCTGCAGAAAGAGGTCGTGGAACGCATGGCTGCGAGCCCGGGTTCCGGTCAGTACGGACGCCTCTCCGTCATGCTACAACAGCGCTGTCGCGTCACGCCGCTGTTTACCATCGGCTCCGGGGCATTCAAACCGCCACCCAGGGTCGAGTCGGCCTTTGTAAGGCTGGAGCCTTATAGGCAACCCATCGTGCACGTCCTGGATCAGGCGGCGTTCGGGGCCCTGGTGAAGCAGGCATTTTCACAGCGGCGCAAGACACTGCGGAACACCCTGCGAGAATTGCTGGATGTAGAAGACATTTCCAGGCTGGGGATAGACCCGGCGGCACGCGCCGAGTCACTTAACATTGATGATTTTGCAGCCCTGGCGAACCGGCTGCATGAGATCCGTCAGTTGCAGGAATCAGGTGACTTGTGAATCAGCAACGCCCTTTTTTCGCCTGTCCGGGCGGACAGAAGCGATACCCCGAGGGCCGGTCATATTCACGTCTGTCATAATAACGAACATCATTATAATCCGGCTCTCCATATGATCTGGAATGATGATGCGGGTCGTCAGTATTGACGGCTGTTCCAACAGCTGCACCCAGTGCACCACCGACAATCGCAGCATTACGACCACCGACCTCATTACCGATTGCAGCACCGGCAGCACCGCCGATACCACCACCAATTGCCGCATCAAGCGTGGAGCTGTCTGCGAGCACTTCAACAGTCACGAGCCCTAATAGAATAACAAGATGTTGTAATTTCATGGGATCACCGCCTCAGGTTCAGGATGAGAAAGCAGTCTTGATTTTCTCACCTGTCTCCGGAAATGCAGTGATAGAGGTCACGACATGGGGCATGCACTGATGAATTGACAGTGCAGGAAGCAGAAAACGCTGTTACCCGCCAGGGATTACGACTCAAACTGAAGGACCACCTTGATGGCCTTCAGGTATTTTTTCTCCTGTTTCAGGTCTGCCCGTGTCAGGGCATGCTGGTCCAGCCATCCTTCAGGAAATTTCAATTGCACCTTGTTGCTCTTGGCGGTCACTGATATTTCCGGCAACTGCTCATCTCTTCGACCACGGCGTAACAGTACAGCGATGCGTAATATAATGCACAGACGCATGACAGGCACTACCAGCGCCTCACCGAACTCAGCGAGGACACTCGATGGAAATTTGTAACGATGCGCACGAATCAGTGTCGCCACGATTTGCTGTTCACTGCGGGTAAATCCCAGCAGGTCAGAGTACTGCACAATATATTCGCCGCGCTTCTGGTATTTACTGTGTGCGACCGCGAGACCGATTTCATGCAACCGGGCAGCCCATATCAGGCAGCGCCTGTAGTTCTCATTCTCATCCAGCTTCCAGCTACGCGCCAGTTGCGAGAAACAGTCAACAGCGGTTTCCTCAACACGGGCCGCCTGCTCCAGGTCCACCTGGTAACGTGTCATCAGGGCAGTAACACTCTGCTCACGGACACTGTCGTGCTCGGTTCGCCCTATCCGGTCATATAACAGCCCTTCTCGCAAGGCACCGTCTGATGCCAACATGCAATTAATTTTCAGGCCTTCGAAAACGGCCGATAGTGCGGCCACTCCCCCCGGGAAAACCGGCGCCCGGTCCTTACCGAGCCCCTTCAGGTCAAGTGCCTCGATATCGCCCGCCTTTACCAGCGCATCCTGCAGTTTGACGAGTGCCTCCGGTGTAATGCCATCATCACTCCATCCCTGTGCAATGACGACCTTTTCGATCGTGCGGATCGTTCCGGATGATCCAATCGCCTGTTCCCAGCCAATACGACGATAAGCCTTCTCATAGGGTTCGAGGTGCAAACGCCCTTCTGTAATGGCCTTTCTCATGCGCTTGCGAGTAATTGATCCATCCTTGAAGAATTTCAGACTCAGGCTGACACAACCGATGTTGACACTTTCAAGGTGCTCTGGCTGGTAACCACTACCAATAATGAGTTCGGTACTGCCACCACCAATATCAACCACCAGCATGCGTCCGTCGCTGCTGCGTACACTGTGGGATACACCAAGATAGACCAGCCGCGCCTCTTCCTGTCCACCGATAATTTCAATCGGGTGCCCAAGGGCACGCTGTGCCAGCCGAATAAATTTTCTTGCATTCCCTGCACGACGCAGGGTATTGGTTCCCACCACACGTACCTGGTTCGACGGGATATCTCGCAGCCGCTCGCCGAACCGCGACAGACAGTCAGTCGCCCTTAGTATCGCTTCATTGGTCAGGTTTGCATGCTCATCCAGACCGGAGGCCAGTCTCACCATTTCACGAATACGGTCAATGACCTCCAGTTCATCACCGACGACACGCACCAGCTTCATGTGAAAACTGTTCGAACCCAGATCGACGGCTGCCAGGAAAGGCGTCTCGGACAAGGAATCAGAATCGGTCATAACGGGAATTTATCGCTGTAATTTTAGGAATGTGTGAGGGGGAAACCGGACAGTTGTCATTCTACCGTGTATCCATGAAGTCTCCAATTTCAAATCGCCCCGGCATGGGAACGCAACCACCACCGTGGGCGACGGTGGCCAGGCTATCGGAATTGACAGCGACTATCAGTGTTGAGGCGGTCTAGAGTGCCGCTGGTGTTTGATAACAGCGGGTGCCCGTCGTGACGGGCCGGTATTCAGGATGAAGGACTACCAGGGAATTCGTACCGACAGAAAAACGCTCGGGGATGTTGCGGCCGGTTGTTTGCTAACGGAATTTTTCCCTGATTCTACATTCAGGTAGGGGTTGGTTTGATATGAAAAATGCAACCCGGCGCCATGCCTGCCGACCGGTGCAACCATGAATTCCCCGTCGAGGATATCTGTCAGGTTCAGTGTATGAAGGCCCGGCTCGGCTGCATCTGCCGCCGTTGTCATCATCACGGCGAGACTCACCAGCAAGACCAGCAACATCAATGGATCCGGCTTGCGATGGGTGTGTTTATGTTTGAACATGGCGGCCTCCTTACGGATAGCAGGTTCGTCTCTCGGACATCAACTTCCTGCAGGGTTGTCATTATGGTGTGCTTTCGCAGCGTTTTTTTCCGCCGTTCCGGTCACATTTTCAGTCATCCAGCCTCAAGTTTTATCTGCAGGGATAAACCCTGCCCATCACTTGCAGTTCATACTTAATAATATATTTCATAGAGTTAAATCATAACGCCGGCCCCGGCCAGCGTGGCGACAAGACAGCCGACGCTGAAAACTGCAGCGATCAGGGCGTTTAAAATCCACTGCAAACAGTCGGGCTATTCAGCCGTCACGCGGCTGTCATGGGTGAATTTTCACGCCCCCTGCTGGCTGATACGTCTGTCAGGTAACCCGCAATTCACTCATCAATTCATGCCCCCTGCATTTTGTCAGCCCGTGGCGAAAAAGGTATGCTTGTAGCCACAAGCCTGTAGAATTATCTATCCATATTATGAACACCGAAAACAATCACAACATCATCGTCGAGGTCGAGACGAATTATGTTGAAGGGCAATCCGAGCCTGACAACGAGCGCTATGTATTTTCCTACACCATCACCATCCGCAACGAAGGCGGCCAGCCGGCACAACTGCTCTCGCGCCACTGGATCATCACGGATGCCCACGGCAACATCCAGGAAGTAAAGGGCGAAGGCGTTGTGGGCGAACAGCCGCACCTCAACCCGGGCGAGGGTTTTCAATATACCAGTGGTGCAATGATATCGACGCCGGTTGGCAGCATGCGCGGTACCTACCAGATGGTGGCAGATGATGGTAATGAGTTTGACGCGGAGATCCCACCCTTCACCCTCGCAATTCCACGTACCTTGCACTAGTCCACGGCAGTAACATGGCTGTCTTCGCCATCGGCGACGTCCAGGGTTGCTTTGATGAACTGCAGGCCCTGCTCGAACTGATCCAGTTCGATCCTGCTGATGACCGCGTGTGGTTTGCCGGTGACCTGATCAACCGTGGCCCGCAGTCCCTGCAGACCCTGCGTTTCATTCGCGACCTGGGGGATAGCGCTGTCTGCGTACTGGGCAACCACGACCTGCACCTGATTGCGATGTCGCTGGGGCACAAGCTCAGCGATGATGACCATACACTGGATCCGATCCTGGCCGCACCTGACTGCGATGAACTGGTCCACTGGTTGCGGCAACAACCGCTGCTGCACCACGATGAAACGCTGGGTTTCACCATGATCCATGCCGGACTGCCGCCACAGTGGGACCTGCCACTGGCGCAACACTGTGCACACGAAGTCGAGGCCGTGCTGCGCGGCGAAAGACTCCCCGAGTTTATTGAGCACATGTATGGCAACAAGCCCGGACGCTGGTCCAGCGAACTTTCAGGCTGGGCACGGCTGCGCTTCATTATCAACTGTTTTACGCGCTTGCGTTTTTGTGATGCGGACGGCCGCCTGAAACTGAAATACAAGGGTCCACCGGGCAGCCAGCCGCCGGAATACCTGCCCTGGTTCGAGCTGCCCGGCCGCAAGAGCCGTGACATGAATATCGTGTTTGGTCACTGGTCGACGCTGGGGCCGTGCAGTGTACCGGGCGTTTACCCGCTGGATACGGCCTGTCTCTGGGGCGGCGAATTAACAGCATTACGGATTGACGGCATACCGCACTGGTTTCGATTACCGTGTGCGGGTCACCAGGTACCGGGCTGAGCTCAACCAACACCTGGTCATTGTACAAAAATTCACTTGCAGGAGCGCCATCCCCGGCGCAAATCGCGGCTAGACGCCGCTCCAACAGCCTGTGCACAGAACCGCACTAGCAACGACTTCCTGTATCACTATACCAATCAGCCAGCGTGTACGCGTTCGAGGCGGATAAAGCTGTAGTCATAGGGATTCTTTTCGTCGGCCTCATGGTCGACGCGTTCCAGCTGGTGCCATTCGGTATCACTGATGTCAGGAAACCGGGTATCGCCATTGAAGACCTCGTGAATACGCGTCAGGTAAAGCGTATCCGCGTAGGGCAACACCTGGCGATACAGTTCCGCGCCGCCAATCACCATCACTTCGTCCTGCTCGCCGGCCGCCGCTATCGCCGCCTCGATGGAATCGACCACCACACAGCCTGTGGCTGCATACGCACTGTCACGGGTGATCACGATATTGGTGCGTCCGGGTAACGGCCGCCCGATCGATTCCCAGGTCTTGCGTCCCATCAGTATCGGTTTGCCCATGGTCGTCTGTTTGAAATGTTTCAGGTCGGCCGGCAGGTGCCAGGGCAGGCCGTTATCCTGTCCGATGACCCCGTTGGCCGCCATGGCGACGATAATAGAAATTTTCATGGCGGGAATTTACACCGCAACCGGTGCCTTGATATGCGGGTGCGGATCGTAATTCTGCAATTCAAAATCATCGAAGCAGAAGGCAAACAGGTCATCGACGGCGGGATTAAGCTGCATCGTCGGCAGTTGATGGGGGGTACGCGACAGTTGCAGATCGGCCTGTTCAAGATGATTGAGATAGAGGTGCGCATCACCGAAGGTATGCACAAAATCACCGGCCTGCAGCCCGGTCACCTGTGCCATCATCAGGGTCAACAGCGCATAGGAGGCAATATTGAACGGCACGCCGAGGAAGATGTCCGCGCTGCGCTGGTACAACTGGCAGGACAACCTGCCATCGGCCACGTAGAACTGGAAGAAGGCATGACAGGGTGGCAAGGCCATGTGTTCAATGTCGCTGACATTCCATGCGCTGACGATGATGCGGCGTGAATCGGGTGTCTTCCTGAGCTGTTCGATCACCTGGCTGATCTGGTCGATACTGCCACCATCGGGCGTTGGCCAGGAACGCCATTGATAACCGTATATCGGCCCGAGATTACCCTCCTCATCGGCCCATTCATCCCAGATAGTAACGTTGTTATCGTGCAGGTATCGCAGGTTGGTCTCCCCTTTCAGGAACCACAGCAGCTCATGCAGGATTGAACGCAGGTGGCATTTCTTGGTGGTCACCAGCGGAAAGCCCGCGGCAAGATCAAAGCGCATCTGGTAACCAAAAACACTGACGGTGCCCGTGCCGGTACGGTCTTCCTTGCGGGTGCCGTTATCGCGCACATGGCGCATCAGATCGAGATACTGTTTCATGTGCTTGCGTAGAACCCCCGGGTTACCAGCTGACCTTGCCATCGCTGCGACGATAGGCATAGATGAAAAAGGCGAGTCCGATGACGATCATCGGAAACGACAGCAAATGCCCCATGGTCAGCCAGTCGAAGGCCAGAAAACCGATGTGCGCGTCCGGGACCCGGACAAATTCTATCGCAAAGCGGAACACGCCATAACAGATCAGGTACAGGCCGGAGACCGCCATGGTCGGCCGCGGCTTGCTTGAAAATATCCACAGTATGGCGAAGAACACCAGGCCCTCGAGGAAGAACTCGTACAACATGGACGGATGACGCGGCTGGTTATCGACAAACGGAAACACCATGCCCCACGGCAACGTGGTTGGACTGCCCCATAACTCACCGTTGATAAAGTTACCCAGGCGCCCTGCCCCCAGCCCCAGCGGCACCAGCGGTGCAAGAAAGTCCGTGACCTGAAAGAAGGTCCGGCCGGTGTGCCGCGCATACAACCACATGGCAACAAACACACCAATCATGCCGCCGTGATAGGACATACCGCCTTGCCATATCTTGAAAATCACCACCGGGTTATCAACAAAGCCGCTGAAGTTGTACATCAGCGTGTAACCGATCCTGCCGCCCAGTACCGCACCCAGCGCAAAATAGAACACCAGGTCACTGATCTCTGCGGCGCGCCATTCAGTGCCGACGCGGCGTGTCCGTATATGGCCCAGCCACCAGCCCGCGGCGAAGGCGAACAGGTACATCAGTCCATACCAGTGGACTTCAAACGGGCCCACGGCAATGGCAACCGGGCTGATATCGGGATAGGTCAGCATACTATTTCTGTACTACTGGTTTCCTGTTGTCTGTTGTTTCGAGAAACGGCAGCCGGTGCTGTTCAGGTTGCCGGCACCCGGCAGAAGAACGCCTTCAGGTAGGCGGTTTCCGCTATCGCCGGGTGTACCGGATGATCCATGGTCTGGAAGCCGCGTTCAAGTATTTGCAACTGCCGCCCCTGCTTGCGTGCCGCCTGGTAGAGAATGTTTTGCAGACGCTCCGCCGCCAGGTGCATGGAACAGGAGCATGATATCAGTATGCCGTCTGGCGCCAGTACCTGCAGGGCAAGACGATTGAGGCGGGCGTAACCCTGCTCGCCGGCCTTGATTTCCTTGCGGCGCTTGATAAAGGCGGGCGGATCGACGATGACCACGTCAAAGCGCTGTTCACTCGTCTGCAGGGTCTTGAGTACATCGAAGGCATCGCCAATCTCGCAGCGTACCCGGTCCTGCAACCCGTTGGCGGCCGCATTCCTTTCCAGCCAGGACGCCGCCACCGGCGAGGCATCGACGCAACACACCTCGCTGGCACCGGCCACGGCGGCCTGCAGACCCCAGGCACCAATGTAACTGAACAGGTCCAGCACCCGTTTGTTACGTACGTATTTATGCATGGCGGTGCGGTTACTGCGCTGGTCATAGAACCAGCCGGTTTTCTGGCCGGCAGCCAGTGGCACTTCAAACTGTACCCCGCCCTCTTCCAGGGTCACTGTCTCCGGGACTACACCGATAACCTGCGGGTCCTGCGACAGGCCTTCAAGGGCACGCACCGGGGTGTCATTACGCAGCAATATGCCGGTCGGCGCGAGCAGCCTGTTCAGCACCTCCAGCAACAGCTCGCGTACGGCCTCCATGCCCGCGGTCGTGATCTGCACAACCAGCACATCACCGTAACGGTCAATCACCAGACCCGGAAGCCCGTCACCCTCTCCGTACACGAGGCGGTAATAAGGCTGTTCGAACAGGGCATCCCGTAATTGCAATGCGCCGCGCAGCCGGCGCTCAAAGAACGCGGCATCGATCACTGTCCGTGGTCGCCGTGTCAGCAGGCGTGCGCAGATCAGCGAATGGGGATTTACATAACCGCTACCGAGTGTCTTGCCGGCAGCCGACTGGATCACGGCCAGCGTACCCGGTTCAAAATCGCCCAGCGGCGTCTTGCGGGTGTCGACCTCGTTGCTGTACACCCACAGGTGACCGGCATCAAGACGGCGCTCCTCGTTGCGTTTCAGCACGAGGACGGGAAGATTGTTTGATGTCATGAGGTCTGTTCCTTGTGAGCGGGTTTCCATGCCAGTAGCAGTGACCGTATCAGTGCAAGACCGCGGGGTCATTGGTCACTGCAGCGCCCGTGAGGATGAGAAGGTACCCGCTGCGGTAGGGCTGGGTAAATACCGCCTTTGGGTATTCCTCTGCAGCGGACCGGGTAATCACCACCAGGTAGTCCTGCGGGTGTTGTGCTGCCCACGCCAGTACCCCGTCTGCCTGCAGTTGCAGCAGCGGTTGCGTCAGTCGACCCGCAAAACCGAACTGACCATGGTAGCGCGAGGCGATCGCCACCGTGCGCCCTGCCGCCTGCGCAGTGGCGATCACACGGCTGGCTGACTGCACGTCGTAGGCCGGCGCCGCGCTCCTGAAGACCCCGATATGGACAATCACTATCACCATTACGGAGTACAGGGTCAGGCGTTGCGGGTAGGCTGCCGGTTGCAGCGGCCGCTGCAGCAACAACACGGGTGCCGCAACCATCAGCAACAGGCCCCACCAGGGCGGGATGTCATTGATCCATGCCGCTGCATCCATCACCAGCGGCAGCACCAGCAGCAAGCCGCCCACGACGAATAGCACGCCGCCCAGCAACCACGGACGCTGTTTAATCACGCCGCTATCCATGCGGCTCCATACCCGGCCCAGCAACAAGGCAAACGCGGGCACCAGGGGCAACAGGTACTTGATCTGTTTGCCACTGACGAGGCTCATCAGGATCAACACCGACACCAGCCAGGTGAGGCAAAAGCGCAATCCTTCGTCAGATGATACACCGGCCCGCCACACCGCCGACCAGCACCAGGGCAGCAGAATCCAGGGTGCAAACAACACCGCCAGCCACGGCAGGTACCACCACACCGGGTGCGCATGGGCAAAAGACTGCACCATGCGGTTGGCGGTCTGGCCCCACAGGATGGCCTCACGATAACTGTCGCCTCCCGCCTGAGCAGCCGGTAATGCCCAGGCCAGGGCAATGACCGCACCGAGCAGGACACTCGCGGTCACGCCGGCATACCAGTGCCACCAGAAGTGTCGACCGGCAGCACGCCTCCATATCGGCGCCAGCAAGGCGACCGGCAGCACATGCAGCAGTATCACCGGTCCCTTGGAGAGCACACCCAGACCGATGGCAACACCTGTCAGCAGCCAGGCAGCGCGC
>JBATFE010000349.1:0-2699 GCA_049664445.1 Gammaproteobacteria bacterium | reverse complement strand
TTATCCGTTCAGGTGCCATTGTCGGTGCCGGTAGCCTGGTGCCTCCCGGCCGCGAGCTTGAGGGTGGCTTCCTGTGGGTCGGTTCGCCTGCCCGCAAGGTGCGTGCGTTACGGCCGGAGGAAGAGGGGTTCCTTGACTATTCGGCAGCACATTACGTGGAACTGAAAAACCGCCACAAGGCCGGTAGTGGCTAGGACGGGCGGCGCATTTCCTGTATGACCGGGCGGGTATCCGGACGCACATTTCGCCACAAATAAAATGATTCGGCGGCCTGTTCCACCAGCATTCCCAGGCCATCCAGGCAACGTGCCACACCGCGCTGCTGTGCCCAGTCCATGAAGGCAGTGGGCTTGTCGCCATACATCATGTCGTAGCAGCAGCTGTCTGTTGTAACGACACTGTCCGGCAGTGCCGGTACCTGTCCTGCCAGGCTGGCGGCTGTCGCATTGATAATGAGATCGAAAGACTGGCCAGCGACGTCATCCAGCCCGCAGCCCTCGATATGACCTAGATCACAAAAGAGGCGCGCCAGTTCCACGGCCTTTTCCGGGGTGCGATTGGCGATTACCAGCAGCGACGGTTTTTCCTGCAACAGCGGTTCGATCACACCGCGTGCTGCGCCACCGGCACCGACCAGCATTATACGTTTTTGTTGCAGCGTGATGCCATGGTTATGCAGCAGGTCACGTACCAGGCCGGCGCCATCGGTGTTGTCACCGAAATGCTTGCCGGATTGATCCAGCAGCAGGGTGTTGACTGCACCGGCACGTTCGGCGCGGCCGCTGCGTGTCTGTGCGAGCGACCAGGCCTCTTGCTTGAGTGGCACGGTGATATTCAGCCCTTTGCCACCGGCGGTGAGGAAATCATCAACGGCCGCCGCGAGGCTTCCGGACTCGACCTGAATGGCCTCGTATTGCAGTTGCTGACCCGTCTGACGGGCAAACAGCGTATGGATGCGGGGTGACTTGCTGTGGGCAACAGGGTTGCCCATGACGGCATAGCGGTCCATTAGCGCGCGGGTGTTTGTTATTTGCCGGTGTGCAGCCAGTGCCCGACGGCTTTCGCGTAATACGTCAGGATGGCATCGGCGCCGGCGCGTTTCATGGATAGCAGCGACTCCATCACGACCGCCTGTTCATTCAGCCAGCCGTTTTGTGCAGCCGCCTTGAGCATGGCGTACTCACCACTGACCTGGTAGGCAAAGGTCGGTACACCGAACTGCTCCTTGACGCGGCGCACGATGTCGAGATAGGGCATGCCCGGTTTGACCATCACCATGTCGGCACCTTCCTCCAGGTCCTGGGCCACTTCCCGCAGGGCCTCGTCACTGTTGGCCGGATCCATCTGGTAGCTGTACTTGTCACCGCCGGCAAGGTTGGCAGCCGAGCCCACGGCATCACGGAACGGGCCATAGAAGCTGGAGGCATACTTCGCGGCATAGGCGAGGATGCGGGTGTTGACATGACCGCCCTGTTCCAGCGCTGCGCGGATGGCGCCGATGCGTCCGTCCATCATGTCAGAAGGGGCGACGATGTCGGCGCCGGCCTCGGCATGTGACAGCGCCTGTTTGACCAGTACCTCAACCGTTTCATCGTTCAGGACATAGCCGTATGCATTGATCAGCCCGTCCTGTCCGTGCGTGGTAAAGGGATCGAGTGCGACATCGGTGATGACGCCAAGCTCTGGCAATGCCTGCTTCAAGGCGCGCACGGCACGCTGCGCGAGGCCGCCAGGATTGTAGGCTTCACAGGCATCGTCGGATTTACCGCTGGCCGGTGTGACCGGGAACAGGGCTATGGCCGGGATACCAAGGGCGTGTATTTCAGCCGCCTCCTTCAGCAGTTCATCGATACTGAGACGCTCCACACCGGGCATGGACGTGACCGCTTCCCGCTGTTGCTCGCCGTCGAGTATGAAGACCGGGTAAATAAGATCATCACAGCCAAGCTGGTTCTCGCGCATAAGACGACGGCTGAACTCATCGTATCTCATGCGCCGCATACGGGTGGTGGGGAATTGACCGTTTCCCGATAATTTATCAGCCACAGCAGTTGCTCCCGGGTTGTTGGTTACTGTCAGTTTAGCGCGCCCGGGGAGGTGGATCAGTCCCTCTCCGGCGGGCCTGACACTGTACCATTACCGCGATGTGCGTGTAAGCTCGGCTCAACCGGTTTCAATTACCACCCTTGCAGGTCTTTCCGGTGAAAAATATGAATTTCATACCAAGTGTCTGCCGTTTCATCGCCGACCGGCTGGCCCTGCTTACCCTGCTGGGGGCCGTACTGGCCTATGTACATCCGCCACTGTTCCTGATCTTCAAGTCCAGCTTTCTGTGGTTCTTCGCGGCCACCATGTTTGCCATGGGTATTGTGCTGGATACGGATGAACTGCAACAGACCCTGCGCAAGCCCTGGCAAATCGGGTTGGGCGTCATGACGCAATATTCGGTAATGCCACTGCTGGGGTTTATACTGGCGTTACTGAGTCCACTGTCTGCGGAACTGAAGCTGGGCTTTGTTATCGTTGCATGCGCACCCGGTGCCATGGCGAGCAATGTGATGGTCTATCTCGCTGGTGGCGCCGTGGCGTTTTCTGTAACCATGACCACCGTCGCGACGTTTCTTTCGCCGCTCCTCACCCCGCTGCTGGTTGAGTTGCTGGGTGGCAAATTGCTGTATATACCCTTCTTGCCGATGATG
>JBATFE010000348.1:0-4377 GCA_049664445.1 Gammaproteobacteria bacterium | reverse complement strand
AACCGGGAGGTGGCCGACCAGAGGTCGCGGGCATAACTGCTGCCTGCATAGACCGCAGTGAAGCTGCCGTCCAGGGTGCCGGTGCTGGGCGGGATGGCCGGATTGAAGGCCGTGGCGCCCGAGTCCTTCAGCACCCGGGTGCTGTCGATACCGAAGTCGAGTTGCAGGTGCGGATTGACCGCGTAGCCCTGGGTAAGCCCCAGGTTGGAGAACAGGCGTGGCCCGTTCTCCGTGACTTGTGTTTCCAGTGAGGTGTTGATGGTGGCGAGCGCCCAGGGATTGCTGCGCAGGCCGATCCGGGTGTTGCTGCTGTCCAGAGTATCGCCGTAGGCAAATTCCTGCTCGGCAAACAGGCTGATGCGCTCGCTCAGCAAGTAATCCGCGCCGAGTGTGATGTTGCCGGGATAATCGATACTTTCGTTTTTGCCGCCAACCGGCACCTCTGCACGTGCACGCAGTATCAGGCTGTCCTGCAGCAACGAGCGACTGGCGCCGGCGGTGAGCAGGGTGGAGATATTGGTTTCACCCGTGCCGAGGTCGTCACGGGTATGGATCAGGCCGCTGGAGAGCCGGTAGTTCGAGCGGAAGTACTCGATGTTCGCCGCGGCGGAATTGCGCGCGTTGTCATTGACGAACACTTCATCGCGATAAACCTCGCCGTTAGCGACAAGGTTTTCAGTCAACAGGTACTGCAGGTCCGCGCCAAGGCGTCGTGTACCGCTGTTACTGCCGGACTGCTGACCAAGGCCGAAGGCCTCGTCTTCCTTGCGGATGTACAGGCGGGAACTCAGGCGCGGGTCGTTGTGGGTCAGTTGCGCAAGGTAGGCATTGCCGGATTCATCGTCGTTGCCGGTCGTTGTGGTATCGCTGCTGGCTAGCTCTACCCGCAGTTCCGTATTACGGTCGATGTCATAGCGCAGGTCAGTACCAAACAGGTTGCCGCCGGTTTCGGTGTCACCCTGGTGTATGGCGCTGACGCCGACTTCCAGTCGGTCATCCAGCAGTTTGACACGTGCGCGACCACCGCCCGAGAGGTGCTTGTCGCCGGCACTGGCGGTTTCATAAACCGCTACGATATAGACGGGATTGAAGAATTCATCGCGGCTCGGTACCGGTTGCTTGAAAAACAGCGTGCCATCGAGAATATTGATGTTGTAATCGAGAAAGCGTGACAGCTCGCGTGACTCGATGACGATGCCGGGACGGAAGCGGTCGCGGGTTTCCAGGGTAATCTTGTCGCTGTTAATGATGATGTTGTTTTCTGACAGAGTGTACAGTCCGGAGGTGCCGTTGCCCTGGATCTGGTCGCGGACAAACACCTGGTCGGACTCGGCGGCAAAGGCATTCACGCCGTAACGCTTGCCATCGTACTCGGTCTTGATGCCGGTCATGCTGCGGCTGTAGCGTGACAGTTCGGTGACCGTCAGGCCGGTATTGAAATCACCGAACAGGGCATAGAACTGGTCACGCTCAATGCGCAGGTATAGTTTCCCGGAACTGGGCGCATCGAAGCGCTGCTCCGTTGCATCGCCATAGAGGGTGTAATACCTGTCGGGGTTGATGGTCTGGAACAGGCTCTGTTCTCCGCGCTCGCTGTCTGACTGGTTCTTTGTGTCATAGGCGATCGTCAGCAGCATGTCGCCCTTGACGCGCCCCTTGGCATAAAATGCCAGCCTGCCGTCCTGGTAGTAGTTATCCTCACCACCCGCGGCGTCCAGTGTCTCCATGTTGCCGGAGACATCATTGTCAGCGGCGATAGCTTCCGCCAGGCCCACCAGAATCCAGTCACGGGCGGCTGGTTTCAGCCAGGCACTGATTTCGCGTGTGTCGCGGTTAAGTACGTTGGCTGCGTATTTTGTATCCTGGGCAAAGTCAAAAAACAGGGTCAGTTTTCCGGTGATGGTGGTGGGCTCGATCTCAATCAGTGCAATGCCCTGCTTGCCGACCGTGTAGCGGGTCCTGCCCAGAACCTGTCCGCTCAGCGGCCGCTCCCGGAGTGCATCGATGCGCTGTTTCGCAATGTAGGGCGGGTCGAGCCGGAAGTTGCCGACCACACCCTCGCGCACCGGTTTGCCCCACTTGTCCGTGAGCCTGACGGCGACCACGGGTATGGTCCTGCCATCGGCGATCAGGTGTGAAGTGTCCTCAACGAACTCGGCATACACAGGCATGCCGGAGAAATGGATGTTGCGTTCCAGCATAGCCGTTGTCTCGCCGGCCGCGTTGCGCGCAATGACCTCAATGTGATTGCCACCCGCTTGCAGGTCGATGCCGCTCCAGCGGCTGATAGACAGGCGCCGGTCGCTGCTGCGCAGGCTGCCATCGGCGTTGATGTTATTGACCGGCTGACCGTTCAATCGCAGTGTCAGACGGTCACCTGCGTCGTGTTTGATGGCGATCTTGATCGACGGGATGGCCGGGTTGAAGTCGCTGCCAGGTGACAACCATTCCAGGCCTGGAGTGGCCTGGTCCAGCCACGCCCTGTTGAACTGCCCGCTGTTGTCATCGGCTGCCGGAACCATGATGGGCGCCTCCTTGAGGGCGATGTCAGTGCCGGCCTCCGGCACGCTGTCTGTCTGCTGGCTGTTGTTGCCATGCGCCGGCGTCTTTTCACGCAGGTAAAAATCAGACCGCCAGATGAGGCCGCCGCCGATATCGGCAAACTGCGAGTCTGCCGATCCGGCAAAGCGGGAGTTTTTTTCACACGCGAAGATTTCCAGTTGCTCGGGAATGCTCAGCGGGTCAACCTGTACCACATGCGTGCCGGCTGCCAGTCCCTCGAAATGGTACATGCCCTTTTCATCGGTGATCACGTAGCGGCCATCCTCCATGATCAGTCGCACGCCAGGGACACCCGGCAGGCCGGCGCCGCTAGCGGCATCGGGCAGGTCGACTTCGCAATTGCCCAGCATGACCCGCCCGAGAATGAAGCTGCGGCTGGTCAGCAGGTCGTCTTCAACCAGGATGATGGCGCGCGCCGCGTTGGAGGTTGTGCCACGCTGAGCCCGTGCCGTGGCCACATTGACTGCCTCACCAAGGGGTGTGCCAACGGTGACTTCTGCCACATAGGTAAACTGCACGCTTTCGCCGGGCCCCAGGGTGCCGACCTTGAAGCGCAGTGTGCGCCCGTCATCCGATATCACGGGGCCCGGCGCGGCCGCATTATCCTGATGTACCGAATCTTGCTGGTAGCGCAGACCGAGTGGCAGCACATCGGTGATGATGACCTCAGCCGCACTGCCCTGGTTGCTGTTATTGACGAGATCCAGTGTATAACGGACGAAGTCGCCCCTGGCGGCCAGGTTGTGCGAGGCCGATTTTTGCAGGAACAGTTCACTCTCGGCCGGATCAAGCGGCATGTCGATATTCAGGGGTGGTCCCGCCATGAGCATAAATTGCTTGCCATAGGACGCTGCCGGGTCCAGTGCAAAGGGTGCCTGTGGCAGTTGTTGCAGGGCTTCGATTGCAGCGTCTGATGGTGCCTCGTAGGCAGGCATCAGGACCTCCAGCCGGTATTTGCCCATTGCCATGAACGGGAAGCGATAACCACCCGGCGGGAAGCTGTAGCGCTTGCCGCTGCTGTCTGTTGCCGTTCCACCGCTGATCACGGTTGATGGAAAGGTGCTGATCCCGTCGTCACCAAATACGTCGGCCGGCAGGCCACTAACGACATCCACGATAGTTACCCTGGCGCCATCGACGGCATTGCCCGTGGCGCTGTCAAACACGATCCCGAAGGGGTCGACCAGTGCATCGTCTCTGGCCCTGTCGGTGCTGTCGTAGAGGTCGACATAGGTGACGCTGATGCTGTCGTTTTCATCAACCGCCAGCAGGCAGTCAAACTGCGTTGCAGACATTGATCTGCTCTGGATATAACCGACGAAGACACCGCTGTTGATCGCTGTCTCGGATAGCTGTAGCCGTTCCTGGTCACCACTTGCCGCCACGTCCAGTGTTACCTCAACGGTATCGCGCCGGGTCCGGTCGAGGTTGCGGTTCTTGTCGGTGATCTCGATGAACACCGGTTCACCCTGGTGAAAACGCTCGGCGTGCACCAGTTCGATGGGGGCGCTGGCGTCGAGAATGCCAATGCCGGGATAGCTCGGGTCAGGCAGTGGCGGGAACGGCCCGGTGGCACTGCCGAGACTGCAACCGGTCGGTGAAACCGCTGTTGACCGTGCACCGTTACCGCTGGGTGCATACTGGAAAAAAACCGCTTTGGCGGGTGTCAGCAACAGGCGGGTGGTGATGTCCACCGTGTTGGATGCACGGTTCTCGGTGCTTCCCGCAACCGCGAACGAGGCATTGGCGGTATTGCTGATGAGAGTGCCGGGCGCGACCGCCAGTACCGTGTTGTTACCCGTCAGCAATAACGAC
>JBATFE010000347.1:0-5427 GCA_049664445.1 Gammaproteobacteria bacterium | reverse complement strand
TCAGCTCCATGTTCAGTGTTTTGCACAGGTCGACGGCATAGGGCAGGATTCGTTCAGCCAGGGGCGAGCCATCAAGGGGAACGATGACCTTGTCAAACTCTGCCAGCTTGCCATCCGGACCCGCTTCTATCCCTGCCGGAACCAGCAATACCGGGCTGGTGGCGGCTTGTACTACCTTGTGTGCGGTACTTCCAAGGAACCATCGCTGCAGTCCAGAGTAGCCGTGCGTGGCCATCACAATGAGAGATCCCTCCTGGGCATCGGCTGCATTGATAATCGCTTCTGCCGCATGGCCTGAGACCACTATGCATTCCGGCTTTAGGTGCGGCGGAAAGGTCCCGGCTATGCGCTCTAGATGACTGGTGCTTTCCTGCTTGATTTCTGCGACCAAATTTGCCGGTATATCTTCAGCCTGGACGGCATGCACCAACTCAACAGTAGACTCGAAGGTTTCGGCCAGATGTCTCACGTACGGCAACACCTCTTCTGACAACTCCGAGCCATCCAGTGGTACGATTATTCGTGCATACATCCGTTTTCTCCGCTTGATGGTTTATTAAATTATCTGTAACGCCCAATTTGCTGCTGGCACACAGTTATCTCAGTTTGCAAGGGGGATAACCCAGATCAGCATGCCGAAAACATAACATATCAGGCTGGCGGTGAGGGTAAAGGTCAGACTCCACTTAAAAAATTCCTTGAAGGGGATTTTCCGTTTTTCCTCGCGTTCGGCGATGTTCAGGGCGACATAAAGGGCGGGGGCTCCTGCTATGGTCAGATTACTGCCGAGTGTTCCTGACCAGACCAGCATCCACCATAGCGGCCATGGGTCCACTCCCTGCGCGCCGAGGTCGCGGATCATATACAGAAACGTCAGGATGTAGGCATCGTGCTCGACGACCCCGACAATCGGAACCGTTACCCAGTAAAGCAGCGATGCGCCGGCAATGAGATTTTCCTGGAAAAGAGGGGCAAGCATTTCAGCGAGGTCTTTCAGGATATGCGTCTTTTCAAAACCACCCACGAGAGCGAACAGCCCGATATAGAAGAAGATCGCCCTCCAGTCGAGTTCCTGGAGAATTTCCTCGAACTCCGGCTTCTTCAGGCGGTGCCCCAGCGACTCAACCACAAGGATCAGCAGCATCGCACCGGTTAACGCGATGAAGCCGAGTGGAAAGCCCAGATACTGCCGCAATGACATGGCGATAATGGTGGCGAAAAATCCGGTGACCACAATGGTGGCAAACAATCGGTCAGGGATACGAGCATCGAATGGCAGTTCGTTGTCCGGTGCGGTCTGCGCAGGGGTGTCGCCGGGGGGTAATCCGGCCGCCGCGGTGCTTTTTTTGGGGAGAGAGCGAAACCCGAACAGGTACATGACGATCAGTGTCAGGACGAAGGTGACCATGAGGATCGGAAACGAGGAGGGGCGCCCATCCTGCCATATGAACTCCAGGAACTCCGCACCCGAAACACTGTGCAACATCTGCGGTGGCAGGTCACCGAGCAGCAGCGCGGTACCCATAAAGTTGGAGCTGAAACCGATCATAAGAATAACAGGTGTCAGAGGAATATTGAGGTGTCTGACGATCGGTATGGCCACTGGCGCCATCATCAGGATGACAACAACGTTGTCCACAACCAGTGAGATGATGCCGGCCAGCATGGATAGAATCATGACCAGCAGGCCTGCATGGCCTCGTGATAACCGCAGGGCCTGAACCGAGAGCCATTCCGGAATGCCGCTTTTGCCCAAATAGCCGGCGATTATCCAGATACTCACCAGGATGGCCATGACGTTCCAGTCGACGGCGTTGAAGGCATCCCCCGAGGTCATGGTGCCGAACCAGACCATGGCTATCACGCCCAGGACCGCCGCCACAGAACTGTCGATGATCCCGGTGATGACTGCCAGAATCGTTGCTGAAAAGATGATGACGGTCACCCACATTGTGAGCTGGGTCATCTCCGGTATCACATGTGCAATTTCGGTTATTTCCGTCATGGCGTCTCTTCAGCAGGATGGGTAGCTGGAATCTTGTCCGGGACTGATGTGCCAGTGAAGCATAGTCTAGGCAAAAAGCTCGAGGTGGAACCAAGCATTTTCATAACAACTCTTATGGAGGCAGATATCACTGGAGTGGGCAGAAAACGCTTCTCCGGACACTTGCTGGTCAGCTGCAAGGTAGGCCTGAAAAACGAAGCGGTCCGCATCGGTCGCATCCGACTCCACCTTTTTTATTATACCATTAATGCCGCTACCTGAGTGGAGGTAGATTACGCTGGCATTTGCTAGGTAAATCATTAACAGGGCAATACTGGTCCAGCCGAAGCGGTTGAATAGCAGACGCCTGGAGCGAAAGTACATACCGACAATGACTACGCCGGTCATGGTCATCGCTGAAATGGCGGATACCAGATGGATCAGCGAAATCGATGAAAGCAGGTCGCTGCTGCGGTAAAAAATGTCATCAACTGTCAGGATCAGGATATTGAACAGGTTGCTGCCGAGCAGGTCCCCGATGGCCATATCCACGGCGCCGATGCGAACGGCTGTGAAAGTAACGACCAGTTCCGGTAATGAAGTCACCAGTGCGGCAAACATCGTTCCCACGAAACTGTGTGACCAGCCCATCTGCTCGGCAATATCGACAGCGATATAGGGCAGCCAGATACCGGCCGCAACCACGAACGCGGCCGCAATACTGTAGCGCACCACCAGTTCCCGCAATGACTGGTCAGGAAACTTGTCAGGCTCCATGTCGGTGAACTCGGCAACATGGGCCTTTTCGTACAGAAATATGGTGTGCATGGCGATGACGTAGAGCAACAGGATTAGCGGGCTGTAGACACCGATATTCCAGAACGACCAGTGCAGCCCGAACTGTGCCAGCAGCAGGCTCCAGCACACAAAGCCAAGCATGACGACACCGAACCCGGCTGCAAGGATGTGTCCGCGCTGGGCATGCGCATACAGGGGGGTGTCGCGATCGAGATAGTCCAGCAGGACCAGGATAAGCAGGTTGTATGCGCAACTGCCGAAAATATCGCCTGCCGCTACGTTCGGCGCGTCTGCCAGGGCAACGGAACTGATGCCGGTCGCCAGTTCCGGGAGGGAGGTTACCGTGGCAAGCAATAGCACGCCAATCCAGGTACCGCCAATGCCGGTTTTATCCGCAATCGCATCCCCGTAGTGGGTGAGCTTGACGCCTGCAATCCCGATAGTTGCCACGCACAGAAGAAAATAAAACCATGTTTCAATCATTCGGTCATCCCGGCGTGTCCCTCATGGTCAGCAGGGCGGGCTAATCAAGATGAGAATCCCGCAGTGCGGGTGGATTCCACTGATGGACATAGACATGTATTTCAACCAGGCCACATGCGCGATTGTCATGTTTTTTAGTACCGCACAATGCCTGACTTATAATACGGAATTGTTAGGTTGTTGTTAGATTGTGGCAGCAAGATACCTGTCGTCCTTCAACAGCGTGCACCACAACCGTGCGATTCTCCCTGCTCAGTGACTGCGGGTGAGACGCATCCAGCCCCTGATCAAAGGCTTGCCGACGCCCCTCACCAGTGTTTGTGTGGTGCTGTATCCAGTCTGCATACGGCGCCGCCTGTTGGCCGGGTGGCCATGGCGTTGTGGTCTGCTGTGTGTGGTGGGCAGGGTTGGTAGCAAGCCTGCAAACTGTTGTGTCTGCAGCGCCGGTCCGCGTCCCAGCCAGGGCCAGATATTCAGAACACTCACCAGCGACGATGCGACATAGGTCAGGGAGCAGGCAATGAGGATTTTTCTGGCGTCTCCACTCTGCTGTTCACTGATATAGCCCTGCTGCAGTAATGGCAACGCCTTTCTGAAGCTGGCGTCCAGCTCGGAAGGCAGCGATACCAGTTGTACTGCCGTACCGGTTCCCAGCATGGCAAACGCAGCCGACCCGATAATGATGGGGGGCAGGGGTTCGCGACTGAGCATGGCGGAAACCGGGGCAGACAGTAGCAAGATGAATCCGGCTTCACCCGTCACCCGGGCGACCTTGAGCATGCGCATGCGCCATATAAAGGGTCCATAGTCGCTTGCATGCTGAATGGCATGCGCAACCTCGTGGGCCGCGGTCGTTAAAGCCGTCAGGCTTTTGCGATCGAACTTGTCGCGGGCAAGCCGGACGGTCCGGGTATGCGGGTCATAATGGTCACCCAGGTCGGTTTGCTCGACCTTGACGGTCTGTAATTGATGCTTATCAAGGAGTTGCCGTGCCAGCTCGGTTGCCGTGAGCGGAAGATCCTCAGCCGTGTGATTGTGTTGTCGCAGCACCTTGTTGACCCAGATTCTGGGTGCAATGACCAGGGCCGTGGCGGGAATCAGTAACAGAACCGGGTGCATGGCTTTCTACTCTCTGCAGGATCAGCGCGAAGGGTCCGGCTGACCATCCGACGTTTAATGACAGCCATCTTAGCAGTCGTGGGGATGAAAATCAGTCATGTCGGTACGACGCCGACAGGTGACGTATACTTGCAGTGTTACTGATGTCTTAAGCGAGGTCTGTCAATGAACAATATGCTCAGGGTCTTGATGGGTGCGGGACTGTTTATTTTTGGTTATTACCTGGGGCGGGGTGTGAGTCGGAATATGGCGATGGCTGGCCAGACGCACGATTCGCACAGCGCTCGTGCCCGGGCGCGTGTCAGAAAGGCAGATGTGGATGCCACTGGCTGAAAAAACGGTTTGACGAACTGCTCTGTGAAGATGCACGGCAATGGGGATTGCAGCGTATCTGCGGGAATCGTCATGGGTCAGGCTGAAGAACTGTCTTTGTCCAGAATATCTTCCAGCTGGGCCTTGATACGGCTCTCTATTTTCCCCTTAAAGGGGCGCAGCATCATGCCAAGGTCGACCTTGATGTCCACCATGTCATGACCGACATGCAGCAGTCCTTGCACGCCTTTTGCGGTGAGCTTCAGGTCGTTATTGTGCCACTGACATTTTGCGTTGTACTCTGCTGCCAGGCTGTCGGCCAGTTTCTCAGCTGTCTTGCGTGCTTCGGCGCGGCCAAGTGCATGTTTTTTTCGTAAATGTATCAGTGACATTCAATGCTCCGGTTCTGGTATGCCCGGCTCCGTGAATGCGTAACGGCGCCGGGCGTACAGTCTCTATGCTGAAGGGATCGCTGTCAATCGGTTGTATTAGCGGGCCTTCTTCCGTGTTACTGCCTTTTTGCGTGCCGTGGTCTTCTTTGTCGCTGCGCGCTTCCTGGTTGCCGTCTTTTTCGTCACGGCCTTTTTCCGTGCAGCGGCTTTTCTCGGGGCAGTCGCTTTCTTGGCGGTAGCCTTTTTCCGCGTTACCGTTTTCTTTGTCGCAGTTGCTTTTTTGGTGGTGGTCTTTTTTCGTGTGACCGGTTTCTTCGCAGTCGTCTTTTTCGCGGCGGC
>JBATFE010000346.1:0-9686 GCA_049664445.1 Gammaproteobacteria bacterium | reverse complement strand
CCTAATAGCCACCTTTACGCAGGACGAACGGCAATCCCGCAATCTTGTTACCCTGCTTGCTGGGCGCAAGCGGGAACAGGGCATAGAGATCCTTGCTGGAGACTTTCTTTCCCCAGATTGCTGACATGCCTTTGTTGATTGCACGTTCCATGGGCTGCGAACCATTGTTATCGATGTACTCTGAACGCAGGTATTTGAGTACGTCCCAATGTTCCTGGGTCAGTTCAATGCCTTCCGCGGCGGCGAGTGCTCTGGCGACATCTTCATCCCAGCTATGTGGATCGGTGAGGTTACCGTTTGCATCGGTCTCGATACTTTTGCCATTTACTTCCAGTGCCATATCTATGCTCCTGATTCAAAGCCAGTAAAGGAATTTCGATGCCGAATTGTATTGCAATGTGGCCGCTATCGGAAGTGATTCGGTGCCGCCCGATAGTCATATGAGACACCCTCTCAAAGGGAGTATCCACTCGGATATACACGCATGATCCGCATCTTCAGGGAGGGCCCTGTTGCAGTTAATATACAGGCTTTCAGACATTGCCGGATTGTCAATACATGCTGTTTCAGGAATTTACACTAGACGCGCCAGAGCAACTGAATATATGCCTGTATGACCGGTTTATGGAGTTATACGGAACAGATCGCATCAGGCAGTCGCATCATTTTGAAGGCCGCTTCGAGAATCTCTACCTGCAGGAGTCAGACGTTCCGGACATTGCGACGTTGCTGGAAGTGGTGAAGCAACAGGCTGCTCTTGTGCTGGGTGTAACGGTGGCTACCCTGAAGGCCGGGTTCTGGTTTAATGCCATGAATGCGGGGCAACGGACGTCACTGCATCATCATGATGAGAACGATGAGATGCTCTCGGCGGTCTATTACATTCACGTACCCGAAAATTCCGGTGACCTGATCCTGCACGATGCTGGCAACACGGTCCGCATTCGGCCGCAGGAAGGCAAGCTGGTGATGTTCGCACCCGGGGTGCTGCATGAGGTGACGGCTCATCTCGGCACGGGACTACGGCTGTCTGTTGCCATGAATGTCGGGCCGATAGACGATTAACTCCTTGTTGTTGCGCACGGCTAAATCGCCGACCACATGCGTACCAGGTTGATATAGGCGTGGTTAACCTGTGCGCTTACCCCGGCGTCCGGTTGTTCGTGCAGCAGCGTCTCGCGTGCAAGATTCATCTCATGCAGCAGGGCGCGTTTCTCGGGTTCACGAACCAGGCTCTGGATCCAGCTGACCGCAACAAGGCGTTCTCCGCGGCTGACTTCAGCAACGCGATGCAGGCTCGATGACGGGTAGATGACGGCATCACCGCCAGGCAGTTTTACCTGTTGCTCTCCGAACGCTGTCTGGATGACCAGTTCTCCACCGTCGTAATCATCCGGGCTGTTGAGGAAGATGGTGATGGATACATCCGAGCGGTAGAGTTCTGATCCCTGTCCCATGATCGGGTCATCGACATGGTCGCCGTAGGACATGCCCGCGGTGTAACGCGCATAGTAGGGGGCCGCAATTTTCAATGGCATGGCGGCACTGCGATACACCGGGTGCTTCACCAGCTTGCCCATGACCAGGTTATTCAGGTCGCTCATCTGTACCGGGTCCAGTGCCAGCTCATCATTATGCTTGACGCGCCTGGCGGCCATGCCGGCAGACACGCTGCCATCCTGAAAAGTGCCTGCGGCAATCAGTCTGTGCACGGTCGCCAGCTCATGCTGGTCCAGTATTCCCCTGATATGTGTAAGCATGATTAGTCCTGCAAGTGCAGCCGCTATGGGTTAGAATCTTGCGATGATATTCAGTTGCCAGTTAGCATAAGACCACGCGTATGATTTTGAAAGTTGTTATTGAAAACAAGACCTATCCGATCAGGGTGCCTGATCAGATTATTGCCGAAGGCAGCGATTTCTTCGACAAGATCGACAGGGATATGGACAAGGGCTGGCAGATGAGTCGTGACTGGGTCGATCATCCTGACCCGGTGCAGCGTTGTCAGATCGTCGGCGACAGGATGCTGACCGCCATGCATAACGACAATGAAGAAATGCTGGTGCTGCTGTCGGCCTATGTGCTGGCGCGCATTCCCGATGTGCGCGAGATACACATCGACACCAATGGCGAGATGCTGGAAACGGAACTGGTACTGGCCTGACCAGGCCGGCGGTTGCTAGTGGTACTTGCGGCAAACAGACCATGGCTGATCTGTTTACGCTGACAACTCTACTGTTGATACGTTACCCGGATGATGCCCGGCATGTCATGGTGGCCTGCTTTCGTGATGACAGGCGCCGGATACGACTGTGCCTGGCACATGTTATACGAGGTCTTTTTTCATCTTGATGTGGGCGATGCTGTTAAACAGGGTGTGCCCGGGGCCTTGTATTTCATAACCCTGTTTCCGATAGAAACGCAGTGCATTTTCACGCGCATCGAGCACGATGCGGGCGGCGCCCAGTTCAATGGCCCGTAGTTCCAGGGCGTTCAGTAACAGCGTGCCAATCCCCTTGCGTTGCTGTTTGATGGCGACGGCCATGTAGCGAATCTGTGCCTCGCGGATGTTATTGAAATGCAGTCGTCCGACACCGATAACGGCTTGCTGGCTATCGACGACCATTAAATGATGGCTGGACTGTTCCAGTTCATCCTGTTCGCTGCCGCGGGGCTGTTTCCAGGGGGCGCGCAGGATCTTCCAGCGCAGGTCGTAATAGCGTCGAAACTCGTCGGGGGTCGACGCTTCGATTATATTCATGCAGTACGGCGGGGCATCAGGCAAACACTACCCAGGTGGTGGCGATGTATTTCACGCCTTGCTCGAGGATGGTGCCACGGTGTTCATGTGTCCAGAAGGGCGGGAACAGCAGCAGTTTTCCCGCTTGTGGTTTTATCTTCACACCCTGATAGGAAAACTCGGTTTCTCCGCCCGGTCCGGCGACATCGTTCAGGTACCAGACGGCAACCAGTTGTCGCTGGCTGAAGTCGTGGCTGCCGCCATCGATGTGCCAGTGATAAAACTCGCCCGGATTGGTACGCTGAATGGCATAGCCGCTGTCCTTGAATGGCCCCTTGAAGAACGGGTAGGTTTCGCGAAATTCATGGATGGCCTGGCCCAGTGAGCGGAACAGTTCACGATCGATGTCCTTCCAGTGTTCCTTGCCACTGACCACCAGGTCAGTGGAGCGCTTGATGCTGGTTTCCTGTTGAACCGTTTGTCCGATACGCCCGGGATACTGCTCGTCCGGGATCGCCTCAAAGCGGCGTATCATTTCATTGCATATATCAAGCGGCAATGCCTTCGGCTTTTCAAAGATGAAGGTGTGTCTTTTGACTTCTGCGATGGTTTTTAATGCAGGTCTGTCTGTTGAGGCAGGACTGGACATGGCTTGTGATTGTTTCGCGGTCGTTGTTACAGGCTATTGGCTTCAATGAGTGTAATCAGTGCCGGATGACATTCCTGACCCTGCTCCCCGTATAGCGCGAGCATCTTTTCCGCCAGCCCTTGCCAGTGTGTCGCAGACTCTGCGGCCACTTCTTCGAGGCCCTGGCTGTCGCCGCTGAGGGCCCAGATGTCGTAGGCAGCCACCAGTTTCGGGGCCAGCTCCTTGCGCATGTTTGTCATGTTTGCCATGTAAAAGTGCAGCGAAGCGGTGTTCATATCGGCCAGCAGGCCGGGGAGCGTTGACAGGGCGTCCGCAAGGTGATCGCGTACGGCGCGTACCATGATTTCTGCCTTGCTGTGTGGCAGACTGGCGAGCATCGATTCCCATGCCTGGCCCAGTAATTCACTGGCTTTTACTTCGCCAATCTCGTGCAGTATCGCCGACTGCAGTTCATTGTCGGTCATGGCGTCGAGCGATTGATCAACGGCAGTGTCGAAATCGTAACAGTCGAGTGCGCTTTGCATGGCATTGGCGGGCCGGTTCCAGCGCCACTCCTCGATCCTTTCCCACAACATGCGGCGCAGCGATTCACGGCGCACGAATATGGTGTTTCCCTGGCTCATGGCCGGCGGGGAGGCAAGGTCACGTGCGAATTCCCTGCCGGAAACCACGAGTGTATAGCCGCGGTGGATCTTGCGTGATTCCAGCACACCGAGAAAGAACATGGGTTTCAGGTTTTGCCCGTAGCCGCTGCTGTAGACATAGCCCAGTTCATTGAGTGACCGGTTTATGGCTTCTGTATCGAATGGATCATGCTGTCTGTCCTGCACGGGCACCTGTTTAAATTCCGTTTCCTGCAGGGACTCCCAGCGGCATTCGCGCTGCGTCAGCCAGTCGGTAAGCTCTTTGTGTGGCAATGCTGCATTAAAGGGTATGTCGTGCTCCCAGCGGAAGTATTCACGCATTTTCAGCAGATATACGCACAGCGTGTAGTTGGTGGCATGTTGTGCATCGGCAATGTGGCAATTGGCGCGTACCGCATCGAGCGTCGGCATAAGATCGCTGATGTTGACGGGTGTGGGAGGTGCGGCTGAATGACCGGATGCTGACACGGCGATTACCTTGCTGAAACCATTGACAAGTCCATGCTAGCATGCGACTTGAATTGCCGCTACTTCGGTTTTTTTACAGCGGTGAACAGTGAATATCCGGTTCCGGGAGATTGCAGTGAGAGTCAAAAGCAAGTGGAGCAACAAGGGCAGGGAGCGCACGCTGGATGAGGTCGGCGGGGCAGCTGCATTTATTCTGTGGCGCATTGCCCAGCAGGGATTGCTGAATCTTGAGAATGAGGGCTTCCAGACCGAGACGCGCTCGCAGCGTATGGACGTAATCGCAGAATTTCTTGCCTTCCTGGTACACCTTGCAGACCGCAACAAGGCCGAGGCCCTGGATGCACAGGAACGGCAGACATTTATTACCTCGATGGCGGTTCACCTGGCAGACACCATGCAGGAAAACAGGACCGATGTCGAAGGCAAGGGTGACTACCGGCGAGCATTGATTAACCTGCTCAATGAACGTGGCGCCGATTATGCAGAGTGTCCCATGCCGGGTGATGAGCCAGGATATGCCATGAAGCGCTATTTTTGCGAATGTGTCTCGGCGGTCATGGGAGAGAAGGATAACAAGTGGATCACCGACCAGGTGATGGATGTCGAGGTGCCAGCAACCCTCAAGCCGTTGCGCAAGGCGCTGCATGAATTATTTGCAAGGCCCGAGGGCTGACTGTCCGTTTACGGGATACTGGCACCTCCATCGGGCAAGTGCATATACTGCCCGCGTCCCGTGTTAAGGAAACGTACTTCTACTTGAGTGAAGCCATTGGCTGTCAGTTACAAATGGTTTTGGACGCACATTACTCTGCAGCCGCGACAACGGGCAAGACCTGGGTAGCCGGGCATAAAAAAGGCGGGTGACCCCGCCTTCTTTACCGTGTGAAGTAATTACTTCTTCCAGTTACCGAAGTTATCCATGTTGTGGGCCTTGCCGTCTTCATAACCGGCTGAGTAGGCCTCGTTAACACGTTGTTCTTCACGCTCCGGGTTCAGCAGGTAACCACCTTGCCAGCCCTGGACGTACTCTGCGTCTACGCTCATCTCTTCCATCTTGGTTACTGCATCATAGTATTCCTGGTTCATTGCCTTCTCCTCAGTACAGTCTGAATTTCTATAACGGTTAAAAGGGGTTGTTCGTGGGCCAGTCGTTATTGCTTCGGTGGCCTTGGATGTTTGCTAGTCCATTGTTTCGATTAGAGTTACTGCATTGGGGCGCAGTATACAGGAGCGCATTTTTAGCCCGAATATCACTATAGAGAGAGAATGATTCCGTTCTGCGATGATAACTGTATCCATATGAAAATCAGGCATATTCTCTCTTTATGGGTATTCGATGCCAGTGCCTGAGTGGGTAGTGTACGTTGTTGTTGAGCCGCCGCAGGGTCAGGCTGTCGAAAAATTTAAGGTATGAGGCCAATTTATGAGCGTGAAACTCAATGATCCGAATTATAGCAGTGGAGTCGCCGCGTTCGAGGCGAAGAATTTTTCACAGGCGATGCAATTTCTTTACCCGCTGGCTGAAGCCGGTGATGCCGATGCACAGCACCGTGTCGCGATCATGTGCCAGAACGGCCTGGGCGTGGTTCGCAATGACAAGCGCGCCTTTGAAATGATGACGGCATCCGCGGAACAGGGCTATGCCGTCGCACAGCACGGCCTGGGCTTCATGTACCTCATGGGCGAGTGCGTGGAGAAGGATGGCGCGGAAGCGGCAAAATGGTTCCGCAAGGCCGCCGACCAGGGACTGGCAGGCTCCCTGACAACACTGGCGATGATGTACGAGGAGGGCAATGGCGTGGAGAAAGACCCGGATGAGGCAAAGCGTCTCTATGCCGAGGCGGGTTTCGATCTTTGAGCATCGATCGCTATCCCGGTGCGTGCTGATTGCTTGCCATGGACCTGACAGCGGAAGATGCACTGCGGATAAATGTCTTGCTGGCGGGTTCGGTCGAGGCGATCCGCATTGATGAGTCACGCATGACCATCCATGCGCTCTCCGAAAAAGGTGAGGCAAGGGTGCAGCTGAATCCCAACTGCCGCGACGAGTCCTACCTGCGCTGTGTGCGCGAAACCCTGTCCAGCCATGTGCTCGGTTCACCCGGTGGATACCCGGTGTACCTGAAGCGCTGGACCCGCATGGGCCAGGCACGGGACGAAACGCTGGAGTCACTCCTGAAACTGGGTGAGCCGGAAGCCGTGGTGGCTGTGGTGAATGCACCGGGTATCACCGATGAACTGGCACGGCGTGCCTGGTGGGCATCACAGACATCGGACAACGCACGTTGCATGCTACGACAGGAGGCCGTCGTCCGGGGTAGCATGGGTCCGGTACTTGCGAAGTTTCTTGTCGAGTTTCTGCCATTTGAGGAAGAGGCCTGCAATCAGATCACCTCCGTCAGACTGGTGCTGCAGGAGGGACTGATCGATGTGGCCGAGCGCATCAGCTTGTGGCAGAAGGGCAAGCATAAAAATGCCTATTATGTCGGTTTCCTGCAGGCAATCCCGGATGAGCTGCCCGATCAGTATGACGCCAACCCGGCCTGGTCCTCAAGCTGTCAGCAACTGGCCGGCTTGCTGGAGGAGGACAATCCGTTTGCGAGACAGTTGTGCCGATTGTTGAGCCCTGCGGGACAGTCGTATCTGACCAGCGTCGAAGCCGTGCTGAAGAAACCCTTGAATCAGGATGTCATGGTGGAGTTGATGCATGCGCTTGATCAGCATGCTGCCGCACTGTCGCTTGGCGAGTACAAACTCGATACTATTGAGGATATAGTGCGCATGGCAGAAGCGATGATGGGCGGTGAAGTGGATGCCGGCGGCGAGGCGAGTCAATCCCTGCAGTGCCTGCTTCAGGTATGCCCGGATAGCGCACACCATGTGCGCCCCATGCTGGTTCTTGCCCTGCTGGGCGAGGCCGTACTGAACCCGGTGTTCTCAACAACCGATGCCATCGGGACCGTAATGCGCAAGAAACTGAAGCCGCTGACGGAACCGATTCATGAACAGATTAATATCCTGAAATTGCCCTGACTGAAGAATCACAATGGCTCATGTTCGAATGTACTGCACGGCGTTTTGCCCCTACTGTGTACGGGCAGAAATGTTGCTGAAATCAAAGGGTGTGGATGATCTTGACAAGATTGCGCTTGATTACGAACCGCACGGGTTCACGGACCTGTTCGAGCTGACCGGCCGCAGAACGGTGCCGCAGATTTTTATCGGTGATCGCCACATTGGCGGTTTTGATGACCTGGCGGAACTGGATGCCCGTGGTGAGCTGGAACCATTACTCGATGCGGATTAAGAGACAAGCATATGGATTACTTGCCCATATTTCTAAAAGTTGAAGACCGTAAATGCCTGGTGGTGGGGGGAGGCAAGGTTGCTGCGCGCAAGGTTGCGTTGCTGAAACGGGCTGGTGCACATATTACGATTGTGTCTCCGCAACTGTGTGATGGAGTGCATGCGCTGCTGGAGCAGGGTGGTATGACGCATGTGACGCGGGAATTTCAGGATAGAGACCTGGATGATTGTGTGCTGGTGATTGCCGCCACCGATGCGAAAGCGGTCAATCGCAGAATATCGGAGCTGGCCAATGCACAGCGTATCCCGGTGAACACCGTTGACAGCCCTGATTTGTGCAGTTTCATCATGCCGTCGATGATTGATCGTTCGCCGGTACAGATAGCGGTGTCTACAGGGGGCGCATCCCCGGTACTGGCGCGCCTGTTACGGTCACGGTTGGAGAGTTTTATTCCTGCCGCCTACGGACGGCTGGCCCAGCTGGTCGATGACTATCGCGAGCGTGTCAAGCAGCGTTTCAAGGTGCCGGATCAGCGACGCTACTTCTGGGAAAATATTCTGCAGGGGCGTGTTGCCGAGTTGCTGTTTGCCGGGCACGAGGAAAAGGCACGTACCGCCTTGCAGGAGGCCATCGATGATACCGATGCGCACTACAATGATCCGGGCGAAGTCTACCTGGTGGGTGCCGGACCCGGTGATCCCGATCTGATTACCTTCAGGGCGTTGCGTTTGATGCAGCAGGCCGATGTGGTGGTTTATGACCGGCTGGTGTCCGAGCCGGTGCTTGACATGGTACGTCGCGACGCGGAGATGATCTATGCCGGCAAGGCGCGGGACCAGCACACCTTGAGCCAGGAGAGTATTAACCAGTTGCTGGTGCGACTGGCAAAGGAAGGCAAGCGTGTGCTGCGACTGAAAGGCGGCGATCCTTTCATCTTTGGCAGGGGTGGCGAAGAAATCGAAACGCTGGCCGAGGAGGGCATACCGTTTCAGGTGGTCCCTGGAATTACTGCCGCCTCCGGTTGCGCCTCCTATGCAGGTATTCCGCTGACACACCGTGACTATGCGCAGTCTTGTATATTTGTGACCGGCCATCTCAAGGATGGCAGTGTTGATCTTGACTGGGAAAAACTCGCCAAGCCGGCACAGACGATTGTTTTTTACATGGGTCTGCACAGTATTCCCGCGATAAGCCGGGAACTGGTCGCACACGGCCTGCCGGCAACGACCCCCGTGGCGCTGGTGCAGCAGGGCACTACACACAAGCAGCGAGTCTATATTGAAACACTCGGCTCCATGAAGGATTTAAACGAACGCGAAACGTTGAAACCTCCGACCATCATCATTGTCGGCGAGGTGGTCAGTTTGCATGAAAAACTCAGCTGGTTCGGGATGAAGAAGAGCTAGCCATTCCTCCCGGATACGCGAAGTCCCTATACTATTTTTGCCCGCCTGTCTGTAGGACAAATGCCATTGTCCGGGTGTGTTTGCGGTGCTAGCCTCTCGTGCGTACAAGAATCGACCTGCCATTCAGTGAATGGCTAATATAATCCTAGGGGGGCTATATGATTAATGTAATGCTGGTAGATGACCATGATCTGGTGCGCAAGGGTATACGACGGTTGCTGGATGATACCCAGGGTATCAAGGTGATAGCAGAGGCGACTGATGGCGAGCAGGCAATCAGTCAGGTACGCATGCAGAAACCCGATGTCATCCTGATGGATATCAGTATGCCGGGTATTGGCGGTCTGGAGGCAACCCGCAAGATTACCCGGGTGTCTCCTGACATGAAGGTTATCATCGTCACAATTCACGATGATGATCCGTTCCCGGCGCGCTTGCTGGAAGCCGGTGCTGCCGGTTATATCACCAAGGG
>JBATFE010000345.1:0-3979 GCA_049664445.1 Gammaproteobacteria bacterium | reverse complement strand
CTATTACGAGATGGGGGGTGATCCAGCGGCAATTGCACCCCTGACCAGCGATGATCAGGCCCGTATCGGCGGCACCTATAACCGCATGGTATATGATTCCAGCAGAGGGCAGCAGCAGGCGCGTGCCCTGAATTCCGATGTTGACTGGCAGGACGCGGTTGCACGCTATCGTGAGAATGCACCCGGTATCACGTATATCGATGACCTGTTACTGCCGGAGGTGCTTGAGGAACTCTACGCATACTGCCTGGAATCTACTGTCTGGTATGACTACCGGCACGGGGGTTACGTGGGCGCGTATGCCGACGACGGTTTCGACTGCCCTTTGTTGATTCAGGTGGCGGACGAGCTGCGTGCAGCCATGCCGGAATTGCTTGCGGATAATCCGTTAAGGTTCATGTGGGCCTACAAGTACGACAGCCGACTGCAGGGGATTGGTACTCACGCTGACAGCGCAGAAGTTAATATCAATTTCTGGATAACACCGGACGAATGCAATCTGGACCCGGAACATGGTGGCCTGGTGGTCTACCGTGCAGAGGCGCCAGCGTCATGGGATTTTGAAAAATACAACAATGACCGTCCTGCGATCCGTGAGTACCTGGAGAAACATGACAGTGGCTCGGTGAAAATACCTTACCGCTGTAACCGAGCGGTGATTTTCAATTCCGATTTGTTCCACGAGACTGACCAGTTTCTGTTCATGGACAGCTACGACTGTCGCCGGATTAATATCACAATGCTGTTCGGCGATCGCAAGGGAAAAACCTGACCCGGCACAGTTGCAACTGATAATCTTCGATTCTTTCTTGTAAACCTGCGGTTTGAATGAAAAATATCGTATTTCCTGGAACGACCATTGGACTCGTCATTCCCGCTGTTGTCAGGAAGATGCCCAAGGCATTCATCACGCCCGAGTTTGTTTGTGCCACCGAGAAAGGAATCTCTTGATTCATTACGAATGACCGCCGACAGAACTGCCATTGAGCAAGGCCATGGCTTCTCCAGGGTTCGGGATCGAACCGGTTCACCAGGAAGGGGTCCGGCTCCACATCGATAAGGAGGATAACCGGAATTTTTCTATCGCCAGAATGATCGATTTCCATTTGTTTGCTTTATCTGTGAGTATCGTTAACCGGCACCGGCTATTAGTGCTTTCTAACCGTTCGATCCGGATTTCCAGGGTGGAACAGGTTGCCAGAATTTCCAGGTGCCAAGAATCTGCTGGGCATCCTCGCAGCTCTGGAACCCCTGCTCGCGGAGGAGCGACCGCAGACGGCTGTGTTCAACTTGCAGGGACGAAGAATATTCCGTTGCAACTGGCGACGGATGATTCACGGTCACGCAATCGATAATGCCCAGTTTGCAACCCTTCGGCTGCAGCTTTTGCCACAGGAGCCAGATCCCAAACCCCATACCCCATACCCCATACCGAAGTTCTTCGGGAAGGGCATGACCTGATCGATCCACGGCTGGGTTACTACCACCAAGGGACCGGGCTCGACAAATGTGCTGTGCCGCGCCAGCAGGAACGGTCTCGTTCTGTTGACAGGATAGCTGTACTTACTAGTCAAGTCGTGAGCCGGTTGAGCTATCCCGAATTCACAGACTGCCGCCGCTCCCAGAAGCTGGTCAAGTGATCCGCGTGTAAAGGAAATATCGTCATCCGCGAGGATCAGTTGATAACAACTGTCGGACTTGACCGTCTGCCAGAGGCGGTTAAACAGGTCCATTCTTGGCCCAGGTCCGCAGCCAACAGTGTACGCGGCCAATTCAGCCAAGGGGTTGTCCAACGCCCACAGCACAATCTTGATTCCGTGCCGCTGTGCCTGCTCGACCAGGACTGTGACGGTTGGCTCGTTCCTCTCCCGATAGATGCAGAGCATCGTGGACTCTCCCGGTTCGCAGGCTCTGAAAAGCCGATGAGCTTTCTGCACTGATTCCATCATTCCGGCAGCGCGTCCTAAAGAATTGCCGATAGCCGCCACCCCCGCTCCAACGGACAAGCTGCCCGAGTCATGGAGGGACCGCAGTCGCACACGTATGGATTGAAGAACTATTCTTATTCGGGCCGAAGTTCCAGTCACAGAGGTTAATTCCTGTTCGTTAGCAGGTAGAATACTACTCCTCCATATTGTTAGCCATATTGACTCTGCCGAAGAAAATGCCAGAGGAGGGCATCGCGTTTATTGAATAACCCCGTGCCGACGAGAGGGAAAACGCATCAATTGTAAATTTTTTGTATGGACAATTTCTACAACTTGACGTCTGAACGGTGGAAGTAAGCCAAGAACTTTTCGGTATGAATGTCTGCCTTTGTTAAGGCTTGTCAGACGCCTGCTCGTTGAGTTCTCGTCCAGGCTGACAGGCCTGCGGCTAGAGCCCACACTGGGGCATAAATGCTTTCCATGGAGAGTTCACAAATACCTGTGAGCCCTCATACTCACCAATAGCCTCAGCGATACGGTCATAATTTATCGTTGCATCACCAAAAATAGCTGTGAATTCCGAGTCCCAGCCACCAAAAGCGGTCAATTTCGCATCCAATGAAGCACGAACAACATCATTACTGTTGCCAGCCTCAAAAACAAATCCACGCATTTCTTCAGGTGAGGTCACGGGAAAGCGAGACTGCGCTGCCGCTAATGTGGTTCCAGCATTTGGGTCTGCGACATTAAATGCAGAATCTGGTGTGCGAATCCCTAATCCATCATCACCATTAGCACCTACTGTTTTTCCCAGGCTCTCAACTCTTCCGTCATGAAACAGCGCCTGATCCCACATCGCAATATTAAAAGTGGTTGTTGCATTTCTTGGAACTGTCGGCCCACCATCGTAATTGGTCGCAGTACTATCATGAAAACGCCCAGGTTCTAACAAGTCTGTGATTTCTGCGCCAACGCCAATAGATGATGATAAATCATCGCCACCCCCCAAAGATGGACGATGACAAGTTACACAAGCGGAATCTGAGTCGCCGCCCAGACCTTTGGTGAAAAACAATTTTTTACCCAGTTGCGCTTTTGGGTCATTGATTGAAGGCAGAGTTCTTCCGGTGCTCGGATCACCTGTCAAGCCTGCGGCTTTTACCATTAATAGAAGTGCATCACTATCTACATTTGAAACGTTATCACCATCACCACCATTACAGGCCACCATCAAAAAACAGGTAAAAGCAATGGATAATTTAAATAAATGATCAGAAGAGGTTTTGATCTTTTTACTATTAGTCAACAAAATAACACCACCCAATTTACAGGAACATTAATTTATTAAACTACCGCATGTGATGAAAAGCCTGTGAAGTGACAAATCGCCACTCACAGTGCCCATGGTAATGTTAAGAGGTGTGTACAATGTCTCGTGAGGAATGCCCAAAATGCGTTGTTGTAATGATACAAAGGGATGAGGCCCGTCATTGCATAGTCCATGCGAATGGCAGGTTTATACCTGCATTTCAAACATTCCGCCTAAAAATGCTGTACTTCCGTTTTAGGTCGAAGATGCTCGTTTAGTCGCGGCTAATATTGAGAATCGCTAAAAGGCGGTTCACGACCCTGATGAGACGTCAGGTCGTCTCAGGTGAACGCTCCTTTTTCCGCATAAGCGGACCATGCCCGCAAAGGCGTCGTCGGGGTGGGTTCGGGCACCGGGATGCCACTCAGCGACAATTCACGAGTCAGCGGGACGGCTGACCGGAGGCATCGATCGCCGTAAGCAGGCGATTCGCTTGGAGGAAAAGGCGTTTTAAACAGCTTATAATCTTCAGGCTGAGTGCTTGCCGGTTTCTTTGAGATCTCTGCCCCTTTGCGAGATTATTTGGATGATTATAGACGGACAACACTCAAAAGATCCGAGTATCGGAACTGACTAATTCGGAACAACAATATGCCACCCAACAAGATACCCGCCTTAACAGTCTGGCTTCTGGTCTCGTCCTCACTGTCAGCCGCACCCACGTCAGAAACCTTGCCCGAGG
>JBATFE010000344.1:0-4439 GCA_049664445.1 Gammaproteobacteria bacterium | reverse complement strand
CGGCACCGGAACTGTGGCTGACGCATTTGCTCGGTGAGAATACCCTGAGTGCCGCGGCTGTTGAGGTGCGCCGGCAGTTAATGGCGCTGCACACCGGTATTTTACGCCAGCTCAACGATGATGCCTTTGGCTTTGACCTGTTGCTGCCCGATGATGATGCGCCCCTGTCCTCGCGTACCGAGGCACTGAGCCAGTGGTGTGGCGGTTTTTTGTACGGGCTTGCGCTGGGTGGATTTCGCGAGGGCACCGGAATGCCCGATACTGTCAGTGAAGTCATGAAGGATTTTTATGAAATCTCGCATGCCCGTTTTGCCTATGAGGCAACGGATGATGCAGATGAAGCGGCTTACATGGAAATTGTTGAATATGTGCGCATGAGCGTGCTGCTGTTGCATGAAGAGTTACAACCGCTGCCGCCGAGTACACGCCTGCAATAAACGGAAATCACCATGATTACACGCAAAGAATTCAGCCGCCGCCGCACCCAGCTGATGCGCATGATGGGCAAAAACTCGATCGCCATTATTCCAACGGCCACGGAGCAACTGCGCAACAGGGATGTGGAGTTCCCGTTCCGCGCCGACAGTGACTTTTACTACCTCACGGGCTTTCGTGAGCCGGATGCCGTCGCCGTCCTGATACCGAAGCGCCCGCATGGTGAATACCTGCTGTTTTGCCGCGAACGTGACCCAAAGATGGAGACCTGGACAGGCAAGCGTGCCGGTACCCGGGGGGCAATCGACACATTCGATGCCGATGACGCCTTTCCCATCGGTGATATCGATGAAATCCTGCCGGGGCTGATGGAAAGTTGTGAGCGCGTCTATTACACCATGGGATCGCGTCCAAAATTCGACCAGCGCGTGATGGAATGGATTAACCGCCTGCGTGAGGGCGCCCGCACCGGCATGCGTACACCTGACAAGTTCGTGTCGCTGGAGCACCTGCTGCATGACATGCGACTCTACAAGAGCCGTCCGGAAATTCGGGTCATGCGCACAGCTGCGACGGTGGCCTGTCGTGCGCATGTACGCGCCATGCAAGCCTGCCGGCCGGGGATGCAGGAGTATCAAATAGAGGCAGAGCTGCTGCATGAATTCCGGCATGCCGGCATGCTGCCGGCGTATTCAAGCATTGTCGGTGGCGGTGCCAACGGCTGTATCCTGCATTACACAGAGAACAGCGCCCAGTTGCATGATGGTGACTTGCTGCTGATCGATGCCGGTGCCGAGTATGACTGTTATGCCTCAGATGTGACCCGCACCTTCCCGGTCAATGGCCGCTTCAGCGAGGCGCAGAAGGCGCTGTATGAAGTGGTACTGGCCGCGCAGAACGCCGCTATCAAGAAGGTACGCCCCGGCAATCACTGGAATGACCCGCATGAAGCCGCGGTCAGGGTGCTGACCCGGGGACTGGTGAAGCTGGGTATCCTCAAGGGCCGGCCGGCGGACCTGATGCGGAAAGATGCCTACCGCCGTTTTTATATGCACCGTACCGGCCACTGGCTGGGTATGGATGTGCATGACGTCGGTGATTACAAGGTTGGGGGTGCCTGGCGCGAGCTGGAGCCGGGCATGGTGCTGACGGTTGAACCGGGCCTGTATATCCCCGCCGGCACTCGCGGGGTGGCAAGGAAATGGTGGAATATCGGCATCCGTATCGAGGATGATGTGCTGGTCACGCGGGACGAGCCTGATGTATTGACCGATGCCGTGCCGCGGCGCGTTGCCGACATAGAAGCGTTGATGACCCATGCAGCAGTATGATGTCATTATTACAGGGGGCGGCATGGTGGGCGCCAGTCTTGCCTGTGCCCTGTCAGGACAGGGGCTGCGTATCGCACTGGTGGAGTCGGTTGAGCTGCAGACACGCACCGAGGCCGGCTATGATGATCGCGCCATCGCACTGGCCTACGGTACCCGGCGTATCTTTGACGGGTTGCAGTTATGGGATTCACTGGCGCCCGCGGCGACCCCCATCCACCGCATCCATGTATCGGATCGCGGCCATTTCGGCATGGTGCGCATGGATCGCGCCGATGAAGGCCTCCCTGCCATTGGCTACGTTGTCCCGGCGCGTGCCATTGGCCAGGTACTGGCTGACGCCATCAAGGGTATCGAGAGGCTGGACATTTTCTGTCCGGCCACGGTCTCTGTGGTCACTCGCACACCCGCAGCTGTTGAGGTTGATATCAGTCATGAGGACACAACGAGCACCCTCAGCACGCGCCTCATCGTTGCTGCCGATGGCGCCGATTCTCCGCTGCGTGAACAGTTCGGTATCGGCAGTGTTATCAGCGATTACCGGCAAACAGCGATTGTGACCAATGTTACCCCGCAGCTGCCGCACAACAATATCGCCTATGAACGCTTCACGGCATCCGGACCGCTGGCACTGCTGCCAATGAGCGAAGGTCGTTGTGCCGTGGTGTGGACGGCGGCATCCAGTGAGGCCGAAGCCGTCATGGCACTGAATGACGCCGATTTCATTGCCGGATTACAGGCGCGGTTTGGCTATCGGCTGGGACGGCTGGAGCGGGTCGGGCACAGGCAGGCGTGGCCGTTGCGGCTGGTGCGGGCAAAGGAATCGGTACGCGAACGGCTGGCACTCATCGGTAACGCGGTACACACCCTGCATCCCATTGCGGGGCAGGGTTTTAACCTCGGTGCACGTGATGTTGCCGTGCTTGCAGAAGTGCTGGTAGATGCGCTCAGGGCCGGTGAGGACCCCGGGTCACTCGCCGTGCTGCAACGCTATGCGGACTGGCAACAGCGTGACCATGATAATGTCACCGTGTTTACCGATGGACTGGCACGCATGTTTACACTGCCGTTACCCGCACTGGGCATGGCGCGCAGTGCCGGCATGCTGGCTTTTGACCTGTTGCCACCGGCCAAGCGCCTGTTGACGAGGTTGACCATGGGTCGTTCAGGGCGTACACCGCGACTGGCGCGCGGCTTGCCGTTGTAACCTGATGCTACCAATGCCCGTCCGCAAGGGCCTGAATTTTTCTCGCCAAGACGCAAAGGCGCCATGAAAGAATTGTTTATGAACGTTGTAACAACAAGTTATAACTTTGCGACCTTCGCGTCTTTGCGAGAGTCAATCTTTTTGAATGGACACTAACAACATAACCCATGTCTCACTTTGACACTGTAATTATTGGAGGCGGTATCGTCGGTGCCACTGCTGCCTGCGCGCTCGGCGAGGCCGGTGTGCGTGTCGCCCTGATCGAGGCGCGTGAACCGCTGGCGCTTGAGGCGCAGCAACCTGATCCGCGGGTGTTCGCCATCACGCGCGCATCTGAAAGGATATTCAGGTCACTGGGCGTGTGGGAGGCGATACATCGACAGGGTGCATTTGCCTTCAGCGACATGGAGGTCTGGGATGCCGGTGGCAACGGTGTGACCCACTTTGACTGTGCGGAACTCGGCGAGCCCTGTCTCGGGCACATTATCGAACCGAGGTTTATGCAGGCGGCACTGTGGCAGCGGCTGCAAACACTGGACACTGTCACACTGTTCTGTCCTGCGCGCTTTCAGGCCATCAATATTCTCGATGACAGGGTGGACGTCGACCTGGATGACTCGCGGCAGCTCAGCGCTGACCTGGTGATCGCCGCGGATGGCAGTCGTTCACCGGTGCGTAATACCCTGAGAATAAAAACGCATGGCCATCACTATCAGCAAAGCAGCCTGGTTGCGCTGGTAAAAACGGCCGAGCCGCACCGTAATACCGCCTGGCAACGTTTCCTGCCTGGCGGGCCGCTGGCATTTCTGCCGATGGCTGACGGCTGGAGTTCCATTGTCTGGACCCAGCCGACAGAGGATATTGAACGCCTGCTGACGGCAGACAGGGACAGCTTTCACCAGCAGTTGGCGGCGGCATTTGAGCACAAGCTCGGTGCTGTCATCGAATCGGGTGAACGCGAGGCCTGGCCGTTACAACGCCTGCATGCCGAGCACTATGTCATCCCGCGCGCAGCCCTGATAGGTGATGCGGCCCATGCGATTCACCCGCTGGCGGGGCAGGGCGTCAACCTCGGACTGCTGGACGCGGCAGCGCTGGCCGAGGTGATCGTGGCTGCAAGACAGCGTGGCAAGGATCCCGGCAGCCTGGCGGTGCTGAGGCGCTATGAACGCTGGCGCCGGGGTGACAACCTGTTAATGATGATGGCCATGGACGGCATCAACCAGATATTCAGCAATGCCCGATCTCCCCTGCAGCAGCTGCGCAACCTGGGCTTGTCGCTGGTCAACCGCTCCGGCATGGCCAGGCGGCAGTTTATGAAGCATGCCATGGGGCTCGGTGGCGACCTGCCTGCGCGTGCGACAGTGAATGAGGAAGTGTCTTCATCCGGTTGATCTGATTTGTTTTATATGTACAGACCCTGTTGCCCGGATGCGCCTGTCCGGGGTGTGGCAGCATGGGGTCCGCGG
>JBATFE010000343.1:0-3287 GCA_049664445.1 Gammaproteobacteria bacterium | reverse complement strand
GGTCTGCAGCGCCCGCACCCGTCCCTCGTTGCGGGTGCGCCGCGCCTTTATCCCCTGCCGGATCCACGCTTCTTCCGGTGAGAGCTTCTTGTCAAACAGGGCGTTGTGGCGCGCCTCGATGTCCAGTTGTTCTGCCTTGCGGCGCACATAGTCATCATAATTCCCCGGCCAGGACGTCAGCTGGCCGCGATCGAGTTCGATGATGCGCGTTGCCAGGCGACGCACGAAGGCGCGGTCATGGCTGACGAACAGCAGCGCACCACCGAAGTCCACCATAAACTCTTCCAGCCAGGTGATGGCCTCGATATCGAGGTGATTGGTCGGCTCGTCCAGCAACAGCACATCCGGTGCACACACCAGCGCACGCGCCAGCATGACGCGGCGACGCCAGCCACCGGAGAGCGAATGAAAGACGGCGTCGCTGTCCAGTTGCAGGCGTGACAGCACGGACTCGACACGTTGCTCCAGCTGCCAGCCATCAGCGGCCTCCAGTGCCTGCTGCAGGTCAGACAACCTTTGCAGGGTAGCGGGATCATCGGACTGTTCCAGCACACTGGCGGTGTGATGGTAATCGGATATCAGTTTGCCCAGCCCGGGCAAGCCGGCGGCGACCACATCGAATACCGTGTCGTTGCTGTCCATGCCGATTTCCTGCGCCAGGTAGGCGACACGCATGGACGGCCGTATCCAGCACTCCCCCTCGTCCGCGACCACCTCGCCGCTGAGTACACGCATCAGCGAGGACTTGCCTTCACCATTGCGTCCGACCAGGCACACGCGCTCGCCACGGTGGAGTTCCAGGTCCACCGCGTCCAGCAAGGCGCGGTGACCAAAGGCCAGTGATACTTTATTCAGTCGCAACAGGGGCATTGAATGACGGGTCCGGACAGGGAATGTCGTATTCTACCCATGCAGGCGCTGGATGTAACACAGGCATGGCATTATCATCATGACAATGGCCACACCCGCTACCCTGGAATTCGATTGCTACGCCGAACGCCTGTTGAACCCGTTTCGCGGCATTATCAATACCATCCGCTACCGGTCGGCAGAGGCAGTGACCGCCGATGGCGTACGCTGGGATATCTATGTCAGTAACGAGGCCCTGCAGGGTAACCTGCCCGGTGCCGGGCGGGCGCAGGTCAGCGATATCCGTTATGGCAGCTGGAGCGCCGACAGCGGCCTGAAACGTGGCCCGATATTTCCCTCCGAAGAATTCAGGGCCATGGAAGCCATGGGAACGGTGCTGTACAGGCACCTGCTCAAGGTGCACAAGGACATTCCTTTTGCGTTCACCGACCGCTTCGAGCTGTGGCTGCTGGACAGACAGCAGCAGCCCCTCGTATTGCTTGACAGTGCCGCCGATGCCGCCGCGATCGACCTCGAGCAGGCTTGTGTATGGCGGCCCGGAATAAACTGCCGCAAGACCTTTACATCAACAGCGGCTGACAGGCTGGGTATCGGACCATCACAGCACGGCGCCATTACGGACTATCTTGCGACCTACATCAATGCGCGAACCGCCTCCCGGGCCAGTGCCCAGATATTTGAACGCGGCGATGACCAGACCGGCCGGGGCCTGCACGGCATCAACCTGGACAGTGCACTGCAACAGCGCCACCTGCCGGCCGCGGATTTCCCTGTCATGCTTATCGAGACAGCATCCCACGACGACAAGCACAGTCAACTGCTGCATGACTTCAGCTGCTGGCAGGCGCCGTGGTTGTTGCTGTTACCGACACTGAGCCCCGAACTGCGTCGCGACTACGAGCTGCATGCCCGCGTACAGGCGCTGAAGGTTGCCGATCAATATCACCTCTACCCTGCCATTATCGACCAGTCAGTTATCGACTCCGCACGCATCGAGGCGCGTCTGCGTAAAACCGTACCGCAGAAAAAGCAGGAGGATATACCACTGTCACCCTTCTATCTGGAACTGGACTCCGAATAAAAACACCACCATAAGTACACAATCAGAACTGTCGCAGAATCCCCGACTTCATGGCCGCGTGGTGTATGATGTCGCCATGGTGCCTGCCCTTTGATGACAACCATACACAGCAACGAGCCTTGCCGAACCGGGTCTTCGCAGCAAGGGCAGTAGCAGCCAGTCAGAAAACACAACCCGTCAATAAAGGAGAAAACAATGAGACTTGTCTATGATGTCATCGAGGATGCCTACGACGATACAACCCAGATCAGGACCATGACCGAACAGGCACAATTGCCGTCCGGTGAATGGCTCGTCAGAACCACTATCTATACACCGCACCATATCAGCATGGATGTCACGCATATACGCGGGAAAAAGAACAGGAAAAACCTCTTCAAGGCGTTGCGCTAGACCACCTATTGCAGCCCTGGCATCCAGGCCGGAAATCAGGCGCCTGAAGCGGCCCTGCTGCGTATCCGTACCCGCACCGCATCCTCGAATTCCAGCTCTTCGAGGTGTGTCGTCATGACATGCAGCATCTCCTCGATTTCCGGCAGGATGACGTTTTCAAGAGCCCGGGCGCGGCGTTCCGTGAGGCGGTATTCCACCAGCAGGCGATACAGGTTGCCGGATACACCGGCAATGTGGCTGCTCAAATCGAGCAGTTTGCGAAACGCCACCTTGCAGTTATTTACCTCGGAGGAGGGACAGGCTGCGATTACCGCGGCACTGTCTTCAGCCAGCTGCAGGCGGGTATCGGCCAGTATCACGCCCATGAAATTACGTGTTTCAGTTTCGAAGCGCGTTGCGTTGATACTGGCAGCAGGATAGACACTCAATCCCTGCAGACCGTGCTGGGCGACAGCATGCAGCAGCGCAGTGACCGCCTGCTGGCGCAACTGTTCAAATTCCTGCTGCAGTCGCTCGTACTCCCCCAGCTGGCGCAGCAATTCGGCAGCCAGTAACAGGCGTTTCTCATCGAGGAAATTATAGGCCTCGCTGACCACGAGCCGCTCGGCCTTCAGTTCCAGCACCGCGGAACGCGTCGGGATTGTGCGACTGGTGCTCATTCCGGTCGATCGTCTTCTTTAATGTACTTATCGATCTGCCGGTCACTGAGCCGATGCAACTCCGATATCGGCAGCGTGCGCAACAGTTGCCAACCAATCGCCATACTCTGTTCGAGGCTGCGCGCGTCCTGCTGGTTGACCAGTTGACGCTCGAAAAGATCGCCGAAATCAAGAAATAGCCGGTCGATCTCGGCCAGCCCCTCGCGACCGACGACGCTGGCAAGCACACGCATATGCACGGCCCGCGCATAGGCGGCATACAGCTGGTTGGCAAGATCGGGGTG
>JBATFE010000342.1:0-2419 GCA_049664445.1 Gammaproteobacteria bacterium | reverse complement strand
TGCCTGACATGATGTCGCGGATGGCGGTCACCAGGGCCGTCCAGTCATTAACGGCGGCTATATGCAAAACATCCTCCATGTCCGGGACCGAACCGGGGTTGTTGCAATGCATGACGACACGGTGAATGAGGCCTGCATGGGTTTGCAGGATCTGCTCTTGCTTATCGGGTAGTGACATGGCGTTAGAGTCCTTCTGTAGCTTTGATGGGTGTTATGTGCCCGGACTGCTGCGGATTGAATTCATTCCAGCGGTTGATGACCGCGCAAAACAGATCGGCGGTGCGTTCGGTATCATAAACCGCGGAGTGCGCTTTTTCACTATCCCAGTCAAACCCGGCGGCTTTTACCGCGCGTGCCAGTACCGTCTGGCCGTAGGCGAGGGCGGCGAGACTGACGGTGTCAAAGGTGCTGAAGGGATGGAACGGGTTGCGTTTGATGCCGGTCCGGGTCGCCGCGGCATTCAGGAATGACAGGTCAAAGGCGGCATTGTGTCCGACCAGGATGGCGCGGTTGCAGCCGCTGTCCTTGACGGCGCGGCGTACCGGCTTGAAGACATGCTCCAGCGCCTCGTGCTCCGGCTTGGCCATGCGAAACGGGTGATAGGGGTCAATGCCGGTAAATTCCAGTGATTCCTGGTCGAGGTTGGCGCCGGGGAAGGGTTCCACATGGCAGGCAATGGTCTTGCCGCGACGAATAATACCGCTCTCGCCCATTTCCAGTATCACCGCGGCAATTTCCAGCAGGGCGTCGCGTTTGGCATTGAAACCCGCTGTTTCAACATCGATAACAACCGGCAGGAAACCCCGGAATCGCCTCGCGATGCACGTTTTATCTTCGGCAGTAGTCATCGTTCAAGCATACCGAATCGCCCCGGGTTTGGCGATGCTGCATAATGCGGAGTCTCTACGGGCAGTTCCACTATGGCTGCCTGGAACGGCCTGTTTTTACCAGAGACAGTGAACTGACAGCGGGAGCCGGCAATGCAGAACCAGGATGCAGTAACAAGACGTCGATTCGATGCGGCGCGATTGCTGGCCATAACAGCGCTGTTGTTGCTGGCGGCTACAACCCGGGCTGACCCGGACAGAAGTCATGGCCTGTTATGGGAGGTCAGCAAGCCAGGCCAGCCAGCCTCCTGGTTGTTCGGCACGATTCATTCGGAAGACACCGAGGTCCTGAATCTGCCGGCACCGGTCAGGCAGGCATTCGCTGCCGCGAACAGTGTCGTGCTGGAAATACTGATGGATGCTGATGCCATGAAGTATTCAAGTACCGCCATGCTGATGCTGGATGGTCGTATGCTGCCGGATATTATCGGCGCGCCACTGTACGCACAGGTCGCCGCGGCGATTGCGTCACGCGGTATACCCGAGCCGGTGCTGAACCGCATGAAGCCGTGGGCGGCGGCGGTCACCCTGTCGACGCCGGCGCTCGAAACGGGTGAGGTGCTGGACCGGGTGCTGTACCAGGATGCTGTGCAGCAGGGCAAGGCGGTATACGGGCTGGAAACCCTGCAGGAGCAGCTGGACCTGTTTGACAATATGCCCGAGGCCGACCAGGTTACCCTGCTGAGGGATGCGGTTGAGAACCTCGAGGCACTGGATAGCATGCAGGCAGAATTGCTGGCCGCCTACAAGTAGCGTGACCTGGGCCGCTTGCTGGCGATCAGTGAAGCCTCGATGCAGGCAGGCGACCAGCGGCTTGCCGACGACTTCCAGCGGCGTCTCGTTGATGAGCGAAATCAGCACATGGCCGAGCGGCTACAAGCGTATCTGCACAAGGGCAAGGCCTTTGTCGCGGTCGGGGCCCTGCACTTGCCGGGAAAGACCGGCCTGCTGGAACGTCTGCAGCAGCAGGGTTATACCGTCACGCGGGTCTATTAACCGGACTCACAGCGAGCCTGGCCATAACAATCTCAGGTTCGGTCTTGCATTCGCCAGTGCAGGGTTTCACCCGCGAACAACGGCACCACGACTGACTCACCCAGCGGGTAGCTGTCCGGTACCTGCCAGTCGTGTTTTTCCAGGGTGATGGTGGTCGTGTTGCGTGGCAGGCCGTAGAAATCCGCGCCGAAATGACTGGCGAAGCCTTCCAGCCTGTCGAGTGCAGCGGCGTCCTCGAATGCCTGTGCATAGAGTTCCATGGCGGCGTGTGCCGTGTAGATACCGGCACAGCCACAGGCGGTTTCCTTGCGCTCTTTTGCGTGTGGCGCACTGTCGGTGCCGAGGAAAAACTTGCGGCTGCCGCTGATGGCGGCCTCGACCAGTGCCGTGCGGTGTCGTTCCCGTTTCAGTACCGGCAGGCAGTAGGCGTGTGGCTGCAGGCCAGCCCTGAACATGGCGTTACGGTTCAACAGCAGGTGATGCGCGGTAATGGTGGCGGCAACGCTGTCGGCGGCATTGGCTACAAAATCCACGCC
>JBATFE010000341.1:0-5494 GCA_049664445.1 Gammaproteobacteria bacterium | reverse complement strand
CGACACATCAGAGGTTCCCTTGGGATGCTCTGTTAATTCGCAAAATGCTTTATTCCAGAAGCGCCTTATTTCAATAAAACCGTGTCTCTGATTCATTGACACCGGCGATCTGTCTGCGCGCGTGCCGTGCTCGCAGCAGTTTAATTCAATGATTTCAGTAATGTCTGTGCCAGCCGATGAACCGGAAAGAACACCTGTGCGCATGCATTGCACACATTCTTTCACTGCTAGCAACGCAAGACGAGACACCGGCATGAAAACGCAAGCCAGTCACAACCCCCAGCTATGGATAAACAGCTTCATGGATGGCTGTCACGAGATGGTACTGAATCATCTGCGACCGCAAATCCGGAAAATGTTCGAAAACTGCGACATTGCCTTGCTTGAATTCTCCGAAAAGGCGCAATCCAGTGCTTCCCAGATACGTTTCATGGAAGCCGGCACCATCATCAAGAATAACCGTAAAAAGGTTGAAGCCGCCTTTTACCAGGAACTGCAACAGGGCTTTACCCAATTCAAACATGCAAGCCAGCGGGGGGGGTTACCCGCACCGGCGGCTAGCGCTTACCAGGTCAGCGGTGAGGAGCATCTGACGCTCATCAGCAAGGAAGAGTCCGATACCCAGGTTGCCATACAGAACATGGTAGCCAGTGCCAGTCTCGGATCCATGCACGAGCTTACCGCCATCAGACAGCGGCTTGCTGTACTCAACAACGGCCGCAAGCTGCAGGAGCAGCAAATACCGGCCGGACCGTACGCACTTGCCAGGGCCTTCCACAAGGCCGCCGGTGAACTGCTACTGGAACACGAATTGAAGTTGATTGTTTACCTGCTGTTCGACAAGTTCGTATTGAGCAAGGCCGCTCCACTGTATGTAGAGTACAACGCGCGTCTGCTGAAAGCCGGCCTGCTGCAGAATCTCAAATACGAGGCGCACAAGTACCCGAAGACAGCGCAAACACGGCACGGCACACAACAACAGCAGGCAGCAAAGGAGACGGACACACATTCACCGGCTTCAGGCAGCCATGCTGCCCACAGCAGCAAATCACTCGGCGATGAACTGTTTGACAGCATCCTCGAACTGATGTCACGGCGCCAGCCACATGCAGAAGCTGCGCCGGATAACCCGATCCCGCAGGCCGAGCTGGTCTCGGCTATCCACCGGCTGCAACAAAACAGTGACAATCACGATGCGCACACCCGGGCCATTACAACATCGGCAAACGCTGTCGCGAGCAAGCTGGCCATCGCGAACATGGTGGCGAACCTGTCCAGCGAGCGCAAACAGCTGTTCCAGGGTATTGACCGCCGCCAGCTGCCTGCAGCCGACACCCAGGTAATCGACCTGGTGGGCATGATGTTCGAATACATGCTGAATGACGACGAGATTCCTAATGTCGCCAAGGCGGAACTGAGTCGTCTGCATACGCCCTACCTGAAGGTTGCCATTATTGACAAGGCTTTTTTCAGCGACAACACACATCCGGCACATGAGCTGCTGAATGAACTTGCCCGGGCCACGACACGCTGGGTATTCGAAGACAATCTCGAACGTGGCGTTTTCCCGTGCATGCGCAAGATCATCACGCGCATTACCCTCGACTTCAACCACAACCTGGATATCTTTCCGGAAATGCTGGACATGCTGCACGTCTGTCTTCATGACCTGGAAAACAAGGCAGTCGCAATCGAGGAACGCTCCCGTCAGGCAGCCAAAGGCAAGGAAAAACTCGAACTGGCTCGACAGTGTGCTGCCAGCACAATCGTGGAGGCAGTCAGATCACACGCTATACCGGCTGCTATCCGTCAGATGCTCGGTGACGTCTGGCGTGACAAACTCATGTTTATCTATCTGCGTGAACCGGATGCTGACCGCAGCGACAGCTGGAGACTGGCCACACGGACAATAGAAACAATCCTGTGGTGCGTGGAAGCACGCAACACGACTGAAGAGCAGGCAGATCTGCGGATGCTGAGTACCCGCGTCCACAACCAGATCAAGGAGTCCCTTGACACACTCAGTGCCTATGGAGCCAGCGATGTTGTCGCCGAACTCGCCCTGATCAAGGAATACACCGAAGCCGCCATTAATGCCGCGGATCTTCCTGCAACTGTCGTCAACGAGGATGAAGGCACGGGCGAGGCCTCTCAAGCAGATCCTCAGCCCGCAGCTGATGCAAATAGCGGCGAACCCGTCCAGACAGTCACGCAGCAATCGACAGCTACACAGAGCAACAGTCCCGCTGCAGCCGAAACAGCTGCTGACACCGCGCAGCCGGATGCTGTTGCTGATGACACAGACGGTGTGGCTGAAAGTCACTGTGAAGCGGATGACCTGACTGCCGAGACCGCAGCCAAACTGGCTGAACTCGATAATATACCGTTTGGCACCTGGTTCAGCATTCGCAAAGACAGCATGCATACACCCGTCCGGGCCAAGCTTTCCTGGTACTCGGGAATATCCGGTAATTACATGTTTGTTGACAGTATGGGCATCAAGGTTGCCATCTTCAAACAGCGTGAACTGGCCGACCTGCTGGTATCAGGCGAGGCGGAAATCATACATGAGGAAGAGCACCCGTTGATTCATCGGGCACTGCAGGCAATTCGTCGCATGCTGGGCAGTGAACAGACGGTGCATGCGTAACCAGACACAGGGAGTCAAACGAAATGAAAGCAACCGAGACCGAAGTAAAGGAACACCGTAGCAAGAACCGTATCGAGGTTTCCGAGGTCATCCAGGTCATCGACAGACAGACAGGCAACACCATCGGCCAACTGGTCAACATCAGCGAGGAAGGACTCATGCTGCAGGGTCCGGAACCGGTTCCAGAGAACGGTATTTACCAGCTGTCACTGGAATTTGATGCAAACTCGGCCTCTGCCGCCGACGGCCCGCTCATGATCGGTGTCGAGAGTCTCTGGTGTCACTCGTCCAGCGACCAGGCGCAGCACTGGAGCGGATTCTATATCATCGATATCTCCGAGCAGGATCTGCAACGTATCCGGCAACTCGCCAGCTAGTCACTCATCCGGGGGCAGGCAGGCCTGCGTACCGGGACTGCCGCGCCACGACAACCACCGCAGCCGGGCCGGCCTGCATGGCTAAAGGTCGCCTGATAATGCCCCGAGTTCGGCGCTGACACAGGGCAGCAGAAGGCGGGCGACAAAGGCAGGCTAGTTTCTGCTGTCCATGAACAGGATCCAGACTGCACCCTGATCCGTATCACCATCATCATCTCCCGGCGCGCCGACTGCCAGATCACTGAGGCCGTTGTTGTCGATATTCCCTATGCCGGTGATCGCGGCGCCGAAATGATCGTCGGCATTCAGATCGCCGTTGAAGTCCCCTGCGTCTTCGGACACCTTCTGCCAGGCATCAACCCTGCCGTCTGTTTTCATTATCAGGATCCAGATCGCACCGGCGTTGGCAGCGCCATCATCATCATTCGGGGCACCTGCTGCCAGATCGGGGATACCGTCGTCATTCAAGTCCCCGACATTTGCAATCGCGCTGCCAAAACTGTCATTGTCGGCAAGGCTGCCGCGAAAACCACCGTCCCCGTCGGCTATTTTCTGCTCATCCCGGACTCTACCGTCGCTATTGAGGAACAGTATCCAGAGCTCCCCGCGATCCGGGCCACCTGCGTCACCCCCGGGAGCCCCGACTGCCAGATCCGGAATCCCGTCATTGTCAAGATCACCCATGCCGGCGACGGCAGCGCCGAAGTGATCTTCGGCCTCCAGTTTGCCGCCAAACCCCCCTGTGTCATCGGACACTTTCTGCCAGGCATCAACACGGCCATCCATTTTCATGAACAGGATCCAGACCGCGCCGGCATTGTTGGGACCGTCATCATCATTCGGTGCGCCTACCGCCAGATCCGTGATGCCATCGCCGTTCACGTCTCCGATAGCAGCAACCGCACTGCCGAAGCGGTCATCATCATCCAGGTTGCCGTTAAAGCCACCTTCACCGTCCGCTATCTTCTGCTCCTGCCGGACCTTTCCTTCGCTATCAAGGAACACTATCCAGACGGCCCCTCGATCCGGACCATTGTCATCACCGCCGGGCGCGCCGACAGCCAGGTCGAAGGCGCCATCGCCATCGAGATCATCAATAGCCGCAAGCGCACTGCCAAACAGGTCATCATCTTCAAGATCTCCGCCAAAATCACCTGCATTGCCGGAGATCTTCTGTTCCTTATCCACCCGCCCGTTGTCATCCATGAAGAGCATCCAGACGGCGCCCCTGTCCTTGCCACCGTCGTCATCAAAGGGAGCGCCCACAGCCAGGTCCCTGACACCGTCAGCTTCCAGGTCGCCGGGATCTGCAACAGCGCTGCCGAACTGATCCCCCTTGTCAAGATTGCCATTAAAACCGCCGGCGTCCGCGGAGATCTTCTGTTCGTCACTCACCCTGACACTGGTATTGGTAGTGCCGCGACTGGAATCGTCGGTGTCGTCTTTTGAGCACTTGAAACCATTGGCGCCTGCGAGCAACAAGCTGGCTATGATAATCAGTGAGTGGGTATAGCGTTTATTGAGGTGCATCGCGAACCTGCCTGTGGAGTACTGAGATGAATCTTTCTGCTATCAGACTCTGCATGCTACCTCCTGGCACCTGACTTTGCATATTTTGCATATAATGGGCCCGGTCCGAAAAGGCGAGTCGACTACTGTTAAGACTAACAGAACGGGAAACAACGATATTTGATCTCCATCAAAGCAAGTTGATATCACGTCACCAGGCTTCGCTGACAGGGCGCTTGATGCAAGCATCACCATGGGTTCCGGCCTGAGGACTGTCCACCACTCTAACTATTCGTATATAATAAATCTCTAACACATCAGCCACGAAGATCACTCGCTATGCGCGACCCTGCAGCACAGTCCGATTCCGAGATCGGCCGTATCGAGGTAAAGAATACGACCTGCTACATGTGTGCCTGCCGCTGCGGAATCCGTGTCACCCTGCGCGATGGTGAAATCCGCTACATCGAGGGCAATCCCGAACACCCGCTCAACAAGGGGGTCATCTGCGCCAAGGGCGCCTCCGGCATCATGAAGCAGTATTCGCCGGGACGATTGACCAGGCCCTTGCTGCGCAAACGCAAGGCCGTGCGCGGGGAAGGCAAGTTCGAGGAAATCAGCTGGGAGCAGGCCTACGACCTCCTCGGCAAACGCCTGCAAAAAATCCGCGCCGAAGATCCAAAAAAGTTCGCCCTGTTCACCGGGCGTGACCAGATGCAGGCACTGACCGGTCTGTTTGCAAAGCAGTTCGGCACGCCAAACTATGCGGCCCACGGCGGTTTTTGTTCCGTCAACATGGCCGCCGGCATGATCTACACCATCGGCGGATCTTTCTGGGAATTCGGCGGCCCGGACCTGGAACGCTCCAAGCTGTTTATCATGATCGGCACGGCCGAGGACCACCACTCCAACCCGATGAAGATTGCGCTTTCAAAATTCAAGCGCAACGGTGGTCGTT
>JBATFE010000340.1:0-2972 GCA_049664445.1 Gammaproteobacteria bacterium | reverse complement strand
CCCATCGATTTCCTGCCCGCCTGATCCTGAATCCCGCGCCGTGCATGCCTTTGCCTGCTGATGCCGCTATACTGCAGGCATACACGGGCAATTAAGCAAAACGATGCCAACACGATTATTTGTTTTTACCTTATTGATGATCTCATGCATTCCGTACGCAATGGCGGATATGACAGAGCGGGTTGACCAAAACGGCGTGGTCTATTTCAGTGCGGAACAATCCGCACATGAGGTGGTTATGTATGCTGTTCCCAACTGTGGTTATTGTCGAAAGGCGCGTCAGTATTTTGCGAAACACGACATCGACTATGTCGAATACGATATTAACAAGTCTTCAAAACGCTTGAAGGAATTCAGGCGGTTGGGCGGACGTGGCACACCGTTGATTCTGATCGATGGCAGAAAAATACACGGTTTTAATACGCGGGCGATCGAGACAGCATTGAAGTAGAAACCACCCATGAACAATGAAAGAAACAGCATCATTGATCAACTGCGTCGCAATGCGGTTGCGTTAATCAGTCTCGTGATTGCCGTCAGCAGCCTGAGTTACAACACCTGGCGCAATGAAAAAACCGAGGACAATCGTAACCAGCGTTTTGCCGCGTTTGAAATACTTCTAAAGCTCGGCGAGTTACAACAGGTCGTCTTCCATCACCACTATGACAAGGACAAGTCAGATAAAGGAAACCCGCGTACCGGCTGGAGCCACGTCTTGACAGTACGTGATTTATCCCGGGTACTGCACCCGCCATTACCCGGCACAGCAGATAAATTGCTCACGGTATGGAGCGAAAACTGGGAAGGACTGGACAAAAACATCACGAATGTTGACTCGATTATGGCTGGCATAGACGAGATGCGTGGCGAAACACTGCAATTACTCGACTCGCTTGAATGATATTCATGCACGAATATTCCGTTACACTGCGCGCCGATACATCAAGGCAGCTGTATACAAGGAGAGAATAGAATGTTGAAACGCCCATTTATAGCTGTCGTTGTAATTTTCATAGCCTGGTCGCTGCTCGATTTTGTGATTCATGGCCTGCTTTTGCAGGAGACATACGAAGCAACAGCCAGTCTGTGGCGTCCCATGGAAGAGATGAGCATGACGCTAATGTACATCGTCACGCTGGCATACACTGTCTGCTTCGTTGCGATTTATGATGTCTTCGTCAGTCAGAAATCTGTTTCAACCGGCATTAAATACGGCGTGCTGTTCGGTTTAGCGGCCGGCATATCAATGGGTTTCGGTTCCTACACCTTCATGCCCATACCCTGGTCTCTGGCATTAAGCTGGTTTACAGGAACACTGGTTGAATCAATCGTGGCAGGCGCACTGGCTGGTGCCATTATAAAACAGTCGGAAAACCGGCCCGTATGAGGGGAGTGTACTTCTTAATTATCGGGGCTGATTCCTCGCTTGGTTGGGCGCTATTCTCAGCGGGCATGCTGCTCGAAACCGGCGCCATTCAGCTATCATTTTATTAGTGATAAAGGCTTCATTGTGCGAAAAATGCTAGTCATCGTTGTTATTATTGCTAGCGTTCTGGGTTATGGATACTGGCATTCATTGACCCATGCTGCTTTTCATGTACAGCTGGATTTCAAGGATCATGACAGTGGAACACAGGAAGTTCTTCCAAAGGTCAGGATTGATTTTCTGGACGAGGAGGGACGCGTGTTAGCACAGGGTGTCAACGATGAACACTATAACTATGTGCATCTGATACATCCGGAAGTCGGTGATTGCCATGAGGCAGAAGAGGCCGCCCCGTTTTCAGGCAAAGGTAAAAATGCCTGGCAAGTATGTTTCGAGCACCTGTCTACCTGGATTTCCACATGGGCCGGCAAGGTTCGCCAGGTAAACGTGAATACTGATCGTTGTATCCTGAGAAATCTCCCCGTGACCGTTTCAGAGAGTAATTCCGACTGGTTTCTTTGGTGGGTACCACACCCTCATATAGGTGGAAATCCTTACAAGTATTATAGTTTATCGATAACAGTCGATGAAACAAATTGCGCGAACCAGGCAATGACACCTGATTGATAAATTCGAATGCAAGCAGGGTTGGGCTATTTAAATGAACGTGGCTAATAAACTGCGTAATGCTGGCATCGCACTCGCAATTTTCCTGATTTCCTTGCCCATCGCCATATTCGTCACGATCATGTTACTTCCATTATGGAAGTGGCTCGAATCAACGTTTAAAATCGAGTCCATTGGTCACTCGGGTCCGGCCGAATGGTGCTATTTGACAAGCTATTTCATCATAGTGAGTTGTTTTTGTTTAATCTGGTGGAATAATAAACGACGCACCGGTACCCGATAGCGTCAGGGCCGAACATCCGGCTGAAAACCTGATTAACCACGCCCGCAATCTGCCTAAAGACAGCCCGTCTGGAGCCATGGACATGAGTGAACTGGAAGACATCAAGCAGCTACTAACCGAGATACGCGACAACCAGCAACACTCTATTACGAAACAGGAAGAACATATCGCCCTGACACAGCAACACCTTGACCGGGCCAAATCCCAGGTCGAGGAATCCATCGGCCTGCAACGTGAGGCCATAGACAAACAGCGAACCATTACACGCATTGCGATACCCGGGATACTGGCATGTATTCTTGCCATCCTTTATCTCGTGGTTAGATACTTCTGACCGAAACACGTTAGGCGGTATATGAGACACTATTATTGATGTCATACTACGCAAACCGAACTCAGGGGACTGGTTAACATGGCATGGATCTATCTTATTCTCGCCGGCCTGTTCGAAATAGGCTGGCCCGTGGGCCTGAAAATGGCACAAGTGCCTGAGTCCCGGATATCAGGTGTCATTATTGCCATTGCCTGCATGGGCGTCAGCGGCTTACTGCTGTGGCTCGCCCAGAAACAGATCCCGCTCGGCACCTCGTATGCAGTGTGGACGGGTATCGGTGCGGCCGGCACCTTCCTGGTGGG
>JBATFE010000339.1:0-1895 GCA_049664445.1 Gammaproteobacteria bacterium | reverse complement strand
TCTTCTGCACCGAGTTGTCGACCGTGGCAATGACGTCTTCCATAAAGCGGGGATTGTTCTTGTGCTTGCCTGCGTTGGTAACCACCAGGGACAATTGCGCGATCAGGTTCTTCAGGTCGTGCATCACGTAGGATGACATGCGGTTACGCGCCTCGAACTGCTTTGCTTCCGCCAGTCCCTGCGAGGCTTCCAGCTGCGCCAGGTGTACCGCCACCTGGCGACCGGCCGTTTTGACCAGGTCGGAATCCTCCCAGTTAAAATGGTGCTGGGCCGGTGAGTGCGCGAGGATGATAAAACCCAGCATATGATCATGCACAATGAGCGGCACCACCAGCCAGGCGTGCGGCATCTTGCGCAGCCACTCGGGTATTTCCACATTATTGTAAAGCGCCGGATCGCGTTCACATTCATCAATATCAATCAGCCATTCACGCGCCGCCATGAACTGGATCAGCGGGTGGTCACTCTCGACCACGTCCTGGCTGGAAACCGGCATCTGCCAGCTGGCCACCGGCACAAAACGGTTCATCTGGCGCATCCAGAGTATGCCCCCCGGACTGTCGATGATCTCGGCGATGGAATGAATGGCACGCTCGCGCAAGCGGTCATCCGGCTGCCCCGATGACAGGGTCTGGATAAAGCGCAGCCACTCGTCACGGTAATCATATTTATAATGGAAAAAATGCTTGTTGATGAACACGCGCAGACTGGCACGCACACGTCCGGAGAAAAACAGCACCATCAGCACCAGCCCGGCACCAAACAGGAAGATGACCTGCACCACCGTGCCCCACTCGCCACCCTGGGTACGGATGTAATAGCCACCCATACCCATGGCCAGCAGGTACAGTCCGGTCCCGAGTAACGCCGTGGTATGAAACACCATGCGCCGGGAGACGAAGATATCCAGCGACAGGCGCGGGTCACGGGCGATAGCAATGGCCAGCACCGGCACCGCCATGGCGTTCACAAAACCCCTCGCCTCCCACGCATTGACATCCAGCCCCTGGAACAGCAGGGCATTCGAGTACAGGTAAAAATCATAGGCAAAGATCACGCCGAGTCCGATACACAGGTATTTCACCGCACGGCGCGATTCGATATGGGCGTTGCGCATGACCTGCTCGACCAGCACCAGGCCGACGATGGAAACAAGCAGGAATCCTGCATAGAGGAGATCAAAGCCAAAATAATTGATTGATCCGGCGCCCGCAAAAATGCGGTACAGCACCATGGTGGTCAGCAACACGGTATAGCTGGCCGCGATGATTATCGCCTTGTGAAAGCGTGTGTCTGCAAGACGGGTATCCGTGACGGAAGAGACCAGCACAAAGCCCAGAAACAACAGCCAGGAAAAGCTGCGCACCGGTTCCACCAGGTAGGAGAAAAAGGCCGTATTGTAATAGATGGTGACCGCGGTAAAACCCAGCCACACCGTGCTGATGACCGACGCAAACTTCAGGGCATTCTTGCGCGACCGGCCCTGCTGGCCGGTCAACAGGACCAGCGTCAGCACCAGGAAAAAAATGCCCCCTGAGACGAAACTGATGACGCCGGTGTTAATCACACGGGGATACCTGATACCTCATTATTTATTGCCACGGAATCCACGGAAGAACACGGGAAAAAATTCTGGTAAACGTCTAACCACAAACCATTTAATTTATCTCGCCAAAGCTTCCGTTCCTGCTTGCGCCTATTACCTGCATCCTTGCAGCCAAGACGCAAAGATCGCAAAGTTATATTATTTCTTTGCGCCTTGGCGAGAGTTTTATTGATCTAGGGAGCCTCTGATGTGTCGTCATTGCGAGGAACAAAGTGACGAAGCAATCTGTAACTCGTTGATTCACTGGTTACGAGATTGCTTCGCTTCGCTCGCAATGACGGGCTACATG
>JBATFE010000338.1:0-5807 GCA_049664445.1 Gammaproteobacteria bacterium | reverse complement strand
ATGTTGCTGGCCACGGTATTAAGTCGCACCGTTTGTGCACTCATCGCCGAACCGGAAACATCGAATATGCTGAATAGACCCATGATTACTCTCCCCTGATTGCCGTCATCAAGCCCTGTATCTTGCCACTCAGAAAGCGCAGGCTGGTGCGGTAGCGCACTGCATTCTCGGCAAACTTGTTCTGTTCAACCTGGGTGTCTACCGTATTGCCGTCCAGCGATGACTGGTTTGGCGTCCGGTACAGTACATGTGCCCCGCCAACACGTCTCTGCGTCTGTATATGACCCTGTTGCGTCGTTGCCATGGACGTTGTGCTGCGTGCTGTCGCATCACTGAGGGCGGACTTGAAATCCAGATCCCGCGCCTTGTAACCGGGGGTATCCGCATTCGCCAGGTTGGAACCCAGCACCTCGCCACGCCGCGCCCTCAATTGCAGGGCCTCGGCATGAATCCCGAAATGGCGATCGATTACACTGGTCATGATGGTTCTCCAAATAAATCCTTTGTCCTGACAATAGCAATCTGCATGCCAAGTATTACTGTGACGGCGCCACTGCTGATCCCATGGTGTCTCAACGGGCGCGTTTACCCTTATATACGCGGGGATGGAATGGAATATACATGTGCCTGACACGGGCAAGGCACAGTCCAGGATCGACCTGCAGGGCGCACCCTCCATGCCTGCCGGTAACCATAAGCGGCAACACCCTGCCCGCGTGAGCGGCAACTGTTTGCCGCCCGGGCGAACTATTGGCTTCTCCTGTGCACTACATACAGCAGCATGCGGAACCTGCCACAACGCCCGGTAACCCAGACAATTGCAGGCCCTGTGACCTGGCTGCCAGAACAGTACCTGTTGCAGTAATCAGGCGTCACCACCCCGCGTCGTTACAGCAACGCAATCTGGCTGTCGCGGGCATTCCGGCTGCAGACCCCTCGCCTGCATGATTTGGCACAGTAGTTGCTGTGTATAACAGTAGAACTCATGAAGCACAGGGACTGAATATGAAGCCCGCACTATTACTATACGGATGCCTGCTGGCACTGATGGCCATCAGCGCCCCCGCAGTGGCAGACGCCTTGCAGAGCCACACATCCATCCAGACAAGCGCTGAAAAATTCATTACGGAAAAGGTCTTGTCCAGCCATGGCAGGGTACCCATCGCCAGGGCCGGAAGCCTCGATTCGCGACTGCGCCTGAAGGAATGCGACCAATCGCTAGAGGCCTTTCAGCCTGCCGGCGGGCGCTCGCTGGGAAACACCACCGTCGGCGTACGTTGTCCGGGTACGCAGCCATGGACACTGTACGTACCGGTCAAGGTCAGCATCCATGACACCATTGTGGTCGCCGTACGCCCCTTGTCGAAAGGGACGATAGTGCAGAACCAGGATGTCGAATTACTCGAGAAAGATCTGGCCGTAATACGATCCGGCTATTACAAGGATCTGTCACAGGTGATTGGCCAGCAGGTCGTACGCACCATCTCCATGGGAACGGCAATCACCACGCCCATGGTGAAACCGCAACTGCAAATCAGGCGCGGACAGCATATAAGCCTGGTTGCCGAGTCAAACGGATTCAAGGTACGGATGACGGGGGAAGCACTCACTGATGGTGCTTCCGGCGAGCGCATCCAGGTGCGCAATCTGAGCACCAGGAAAGTGGTCGAGGGAATCGTGCACTCTGCGACAACGGTGCAGATTGCGCTGTAGGCAAATTTCGCCGCACATACCCGACCTGTTACTCGAGAAACAAGTGCAAGCAGTTACCGGACAAGGAGTGTGTCGCCATGAAAATTGACATCAACAATGCGTACTCATCACTGTCAAACAAGGCCATTGTCAGGCAGAAGTCACTGGTCGTATACAGCGGGGCTTCCGCCGCACAAGAACCTGTCAACCCTGAAAAAAAAGACACTGTAACACTCTCGGGTGCAGCCCGGCTTGCTGACAGATCGTCCCGGACATATGACACAGCAGCCGTATTCGATGCGCATCGGGTAGCCGAACTCAGGAATACAATCCACACGGGCAATTATGTAATAAACCCGGTACGGGTTGCAGAGAAACTTCACCAGTTTACATTGGAACTGCCATAGGAAAATTCCAGCATGATTACAAGACCCGACATATCCCAGGCACGCATGTGCAAACTCCTGGAACAGGAACTCGCTGTCAGCCGGCAGTTAAAACAGTTACTGGCTGCCGAACAGGCGGCCATCACCAACCATGACATCCCGGCTTTTGAGGAGATTATTGCCAGCAAGCAGGGCACACTGGAACACCTCGCCGCACATGAGAAGGCGCGGCTGTTCCTGCTGCAGTCCAACGGTATAAAAAATGGCCCCGAGGGGATGGAAGACTATATTGACAGCTGCCAGGATAACGGCCTTGTCGCGGACCTGTGGCAACAGCTGTTGTCCATTGCAGGCGACTGCCGCGATCATAACAGGAAGAACCATCAACTGGTGGAGCTATTCAGTGTACACACCAGAAAGGCACTGTGTATCTTGCGCGGTGAAACCACGGAGCAGAATGTCTATGGACCCGGGGGTGATAGCAGCGAGCGGCATGAAAACCGTTCCATTGCTATCGCCTAGACATCAGGAGCCTGTCACGGGACGCTTTCAGGCTTGATGGCCTGGGCAGGCACGTACACTTCGCTATGCGCTTCTCGCAGCCACCGCTGTGCTGCTGATTGCAGCCTCATGCCCTACATACCCATATCCAGGCCATCACATCCGGGGCAAGGATCTTGCAGAAAACTGTTCAGGCCATCATCAATGACAAACGGTGAGGCCAACGGGGCATCCCATGTCTGCGCGGGATACCCCGGTTGTTCTGCAGCGGCATGATCATAAAGCAGGGTCACCTCAACGCGCCGGTTCCGTGCACGTCCGAAACTGCTGTCATTGGTATCGACCGGTCGGGTGTCGCCATAGCCCTGAAGCAGGAAGCGCCCCGGGGGAATACTGCCCTGTTGCATCAGTTCATGCAGCACCGTCACCGCGCGTGATGCCGAGAGTTCCCAGTTTGAGCGATACTTGCCATTGGAAATGGGTACTGAATCGGTATGACCTGCCACCACCACGCCCCCCGGGTTACTGCCTATTGTTTTCGCCATCTTCTTGATAAGGGACCTGAAGGGCTCGATCAGGTCGGTACTTCCCGATGTAAACGAACCCCGCTCCAGAATACGTATAACAATCGTTTCATCGACAATTTCCACCTCGACAAAGCCGCCAGCGATTTCTTCTGCAAGCGCAAGACGCAGGCGGTTTTTTTCTTCCTGCAGTTTTTCCTTGACAAGGTCTGTATCAGGAATTCTCAGATATTGCCGGAAATCATCAGTGGTATGCTGGCGCAGATCGTTCTGCAATGTCTTCTCATTGGGTGTGCCTGAGCTGAACTCCTGCGCAATGATATTGATTCCCTTCGGCGGCTCCTTGACCTTTATTTCCCGTTGTATACCGAAGGCTTCCTTCATCGAGCCGGCGACCTGCTTGTATTTCGCGCTATCCATCTCGGAAAACGAAAACAGCAGCACGAAGAACGCCAGCAACAGGGACATCAGGTCAGCAAAGGTCAATACCCAGGCAGGAATACCGGCCGGACATTTCTGTTTTGGCTGCGAGCCTTCGCTATCACATGACATGAGCTACTTCACTGCTTTCCCGGCACAGTCACTAGGCCGCATCGGGTTGTGGATCTTCTTTTTCTTCTCTCGACCGCTTGTTACCCGGCAGATAGATCTTCAGTAAATCATCCACTACCCGCGGGTTCAGGCCTTCCTGAATCGCCGAGATACCCTCCACGATCAACTGCCGGGTCACACGTTCCTGCTTGCTGCGCAGGGCAAGTTTATCCGCGATAGGAATTGCAAAAACGTTGGCGATAACAGCCCCGTAAAGCGTTGTCAGCAGTGCCACGGCCATGGCAGGCCCAAGCGCCTTGGGGTCATCCATATTCGCCATCATCTGTACCAGGCCGATCAGGGTACCGATCATGCCCATCGCCGGTGCCACATCACCGATTGACTTGAAAATACCTTGCCCTTCCTCGTGGCGTTCAATCGTCTGGTTGATATCCGTATTCAGCATCTTGCGGACAAACTCGGGCTCACTGCCATCGACAACCAGCTGCACCCCCCTCTTCAGAAACTGATTCTCGATCTCAACCTGCTCGAGACCAAGCACACCTTCCTTGCGGGCAATATTGGAAAGTTCTACACATTTCTCAATCAGCTCGTTGGGGGTTTGTGCCTTGTAAAGAAATGCCTTGGCGGCGGCCTTCATGGCGTGTGCGGCGACAGAGAGGGGATATTTCATCAGCACGACGGTCATGGTGCCGGCACAGACAATCATCAAGCCAGGACCATTGATGAAGATGTCCATGGACCCGCCCATGAGGATGGCTGTCAGAATGGCAATAACCGTGCCTACCAAACCGAGTAAGGTTGCGAGATCCATTCGAATACTTCTCCTTGACTGCTGCCATGCGCCGCATGGGTGGCAAACAATTGCCGTTTCCCCTTTAAAGACGGCAGGTATTTTCCTGCCGCTTCGTCTCACTGAGACAACATTTTTGTCGGCCGTTCAGCCTTAATCTTGATACATATACCAATAGCTTGGGTGATCCCGCGCCGCATCAAACACAGAGAAACTGTTTAACTGCAAAACCGCCCGGGTGGCCTGTAAGTCGCTGTCATAAGCCGCTGAAACATCCCGGGATAGCGCCTGATAAAAACCGCGGCGCTTTAGCACGCCTCTGCATGAACACCATGACAGCGATGGCCATCCAGGCACCAGGTCAAAGGATGGCCGGCCGTCCTCGTCCGGATATAAAACCACACACCGGTAGATCGCCACGGTCACAAGCATCGGTGCGATCAGGTTAGCTCACGTACCCGTTGCACGCCCTGAGGGTGCCTTCAGGCAATCCCGGTTCCCACCCCCCGCTTGCGGCTCTGCACAGCATTGATAAGCGGGCTGCGCAGCCTCGTAAAACGCGAATGGCACGGTAGTTGCTAAATCTCTCTACAGGTGTTTGTTTTTGACGGACTTTTTCACCAGGACGTGCCACCGACATACATCTTATCTTATTGTTTTATAACGTATTTACTGACCAAAGGAGGACAAAGCAAACGCAAGGGGCCAGGGTGACTGGCCGGCGTGCACTTATTGACGGACTTAAACAAACAAGACGTGCGGAAGGCCTCATTTTCTCGAGCGTTATTGTTTATTTAATTCGCTAATATTCAGTAAGTTGCAGACATTGCTCAAGGAGTGAGCTGGCTCTGAAAAGCAATAGTGGTTGCCACATCTAAACGCCTGTTTTTTGACGCACGTCACAGACTTGCCCGCCATGTCCTCGGCGCGTTGCTGGCCGTCCTGTTGCCATTGACCGTTTTGGCCCAAGGCACCCCGGCCGGGACACGGGTCTCCAACCAGGCCGTACTCCAGTTTGAAATAACCGGCATTCCCCAACAGGCAGTGTCGAACAACAATGACGTTATCGTCCAGGAATTGATCAACGTCGCCGCCGTCTGGCAAGACGCGGCCACGATCACGACAGCATCGCCTGCGCTGCAGCAGGTCCTCACCTACCGAATACGCAACACCGGCAACGGCACAGAGTCGTTCACGCTCGGCGTCGACAACAGCCCGCCGGGCAGCGACGATTTCGATCCGCTCAACGCGCGCATCCATTTTGACGGCAACAACAATAACAGCTACGACGGCCCCGCTGTCGATCCGCTGTACATACCCGGTATGAATGACCCGCTGCTGGATGCAAATGGCAATGAC
>JBATFE010000337.1:0-13617 GCA_049664445.1 Gammaproteobacteria bacterium | reverse complement strand
GGGCGAGGCCGGTCAGTTGCTGGCGCTGCCTGCCGGCAGCCCGGACAGCCCGGTGGTGGACCTGCATGCGCTGGCATATGCGCTGCGCGATGCCGGTCTTTCCTGGCCGGTGCTGGTGCGCTTTACCGATATCCTGCACCAGCAGGTAGACCGCTTGTGTGGCGCCTTCGAGGCGGCGATCAGCGCAACACACTATGACGCCGGCTATACAGCCGTCTATCCCATCAAGGTCAACCAGCAACAGCGTGTGGTGGATGCAATCGTGCGCCATGGCGGCGATCGCGTCGGTCTTGAGGCCGGCAGCAAGCCGGAGCTGCTGGCGATCATCGGCATTGCCCCGGGCAATGGTGTCATAATCTGTAACGGCTACAAGGATGCGGAATACATCCGCCTCGCCCTGCAGGCGCAGCGGCTCGGGCACCGCGTCACCCTCGTCATCGAGAAGCTCTCCGAGCTGCAACTGATCATCCGCGTGGCGGCAGAGTTGCAGTTGCGGCCGCGTCTCGGCCTGCGGGTGCGACTGTCCGCTGCTACGGCCGGCAACTGGCAGAATACCGGCGGCGACCGTTCCAAGTTCGGTTTTACCGCGGCCGGCGTGTTCGCATTGCTGGAAGGCGTGCGTGCTGCCGGCCTGGAGGATTGCCTGCAACTGTTGCATTGTCATCCGGGTTCACAGGTTTCCAGCCTTGCTGATTTGCGCCGCGCGCTGATGGAGGTGGCACGTACCTGGGTCGCACTGCGTAGCGCCGGCATCCCGATCGACAGCGTCGATGTCGGCGGTGGCGTCGGTGTGGACTACGAAGGCACGGCCAGTAACAGCCGCTGCTCCATCAACTACCGTATTGAAGACTATGCCTGCACCGTGGTGGAGGTGTTCGCATCGATCTGCCGCGAGGCACGCTTACCCGTGCCGTCGCTGCTGAGTGAATCCGGCCGCTTGCTGACAGCGCACCACGCGGTACTGCTGACCAACGTGATCGATAGCGAACAGGTACTGGGCCATGTACCTGTGGATCCGATTACTGCCGCACCGCAGGTGCGGGTACTGCAGGCTGCCCTGGAAAACTGTGATGTCAGCAGCGCCAGCGCAGTATTTCAAAGTGCCACCGAGTCACTGGCGGAGTTGCGTACGGCCTTTATCGAGGGCCACCTGACACTGGCGCAACGGGCACATGGCGAATCACTGTACTACGCGCTGTGCCGCAAGCTGCAGACGCTGTTGCAGGAACTGCCGGGGCCACCGGCCGAGCTTGATAGCATCAACCGGCTGCTGGCGGACAAGTACTTCTGTAACATGTCCGTGTTTCAGTCGATGCCGGATGTCTGGGGTATTGGGCAGGTGTTCCCGATCGTGCCGCTGCAGCGTCTGCTGGAACGCCCGGACCGGCGTGCCACGTTGCATGACCTGACCTGTGATTCCGACGGTCACATCGAGCATTATGTCGATGCCGACGGCGTTGAATCGAGCCTGCAGGTGCATGCGCTGCAGGCCGGTGAACCTTACCTGCTGGGTTTTTTCCTGCTCGGCGCCTACCAGGAAATCCTCGGAGACATGCATAACCTGTTCGGGGACACGGATGCGGTCAATGTTGAACTGACCGCGGAGGGCGGCTACCGGCTGGTCGAGCCGCATCACGGTGACAGCGTCGACGAGTTGCTGCGCTACGTGGAGTTCGAACCCAAGCGCCTGGTTGCACGCTATCGCGAGAAGGTCAGGGCGGCAGGGCTGGAAGGGAAGGACAAGGCGGCCTGTTTGCAGGCGCTGGAAGGCGGACTGAGCGGCACGACGTATCTGGAAGATGAGTAACCATCCCCCTCTCCCTCCGGGAGAGGGTTGGGTAGAGGGGATTTAACCATGAAAACCGGTATGATCGGCCTGGGCGCCATGGGCGCACCCATGGCGCGCAACCTGCACAGGGCGGGTTATCTGGAGGCGGTCTGGAACCGCAGCGGTGACAAGGCCGAACAGTTATCCTCTGAACTGGGCGTGCGTGTCGCGGATAATCCGGCGGCCCTTGCCGCTGACTGCGAGCTGCTGGTGCTGTCCGTGTCCGCGGACGATGACCTGCTCGAGGTGATGCGTACCTTGTTACCGGGTCTGCATCCCGGCTGCGTGCTGCTTGATACCTCAACCGTGAGCCGCGAGACCGCCGTCCAGGCTGCCACGCTGGCGCATCCCGCTGATTTCCTCGATGCACCCGTATCCGGTGGTATTGAAGGTGCGCGCCAGGGAACACTGGCGATGATGATCGGCGGTGAGGCCGCCGTGATCGAGCGCATCAGGCCGGTACTCGATGCCATCGCCGGGCGTATCGAACACATGGGGCCGGTCGGTGCCGGGCAGGCCACCAAGGCGGTCAACCAGGTGATGGCCGCCGGTATAAACCAGGCGGTGACCGAGGCACTGGCGTTTGCTACGGCGCTGGATCTTCCGCTGGACAAGGTGATCGAGGTGGTCGGCTCCGGTGCCGCCGGTAACTGGTTTCTTGCCCACCGCGGTGTGTCGATGACGCAGGGACGCTTTGATCCCGGATTCCGCGTCGCCCTGCATCACAAGGACCTGGCGATCTGCAAGCAAATGGCAGAACAGTTCGATGTCGCTCTGCCGGTCGTCGAGATGACACTGATTCACTACCGCCGCCTGATGGACGCGGGCTTTGGCGACGAGGATATCTCGGCGCTTTTTCGGGAGAAGCAGGGACTGTTCAGGAAGGATACGGATACACCGATGTGACCCTGATTCCATGACAGCCAGGATAGACTGAAATGGTGTCGGTAAAATACAGCGATTTGGAAATGGCCGTGGATTTTGTAAGTAGCGGTGCATATAGCCGCTTCGTTCTGCGTTAGGTGGCTGAGAAAATCGCAACAGGAATAGAACTCCTTCATGAGGTTGCAGGAGCAGGTGCCGTGGCAGCTAAAGGGGACGTTGTTATTTATAACGCACGTATATTTCTGAGACGGGGCGATGAAGTGACGCAGGACGCCTCAATAATTGCGCAAGGCGGGGGGTATTTAAAAAGCCGGACGATCGATGGTGTTGAACTGATTGATCACGTTACGGAGTTGGGAAAGCGTCGTTCCATTCCCGGTATTGAAAAAGCACTCTATGGAATGAGAACGTGTGGCTATCGTGAAGTTCTGGTATCACCGCATCTGGCGTATCGTGAAAAAGGAGTTCCCGGGATCATTCCAGAAAATGCGATGCTTAGAATCCAGTTGTGGGTGCGTGAGATCCGACATGCCAGCTAACCGGTCGTTCACAGCTCGGCAGTGCCAGGCATTATCCGAAAGTTAAAATCATATGCCCGTGGGCGCTATCGAGTACACTGATCCGATTGAGGGCTTGAAGGCCTGTCCTTTTCCTGATGTTGGCGGTTCACTTGAGGGTTCAGAATTACCAGAGATGCCAGGCCAAAAATTAACATAACATTCGCATTCGCCCGGACCGCAAAAAGTGCCGCTTGTACCACGCGCTGCTTCAGTCATCGGTTGATGCGACTCGTTCTGTTCCCTGTGTATGTGAATATGGATTTTGAGTTGAGGTAGTTCATGAAGAGAGCAACGAAAGCAGCCCTCCTGTCAGGCTTGGTATTTCCCGGTGTCGGGCATATGTACCTGAAGCGGTATGTCCATGGCGCCATATTGTCTATTGGTGCAGCTTGCGCACTCTATTTCATCGTTGCTGTTGCCGTGGATGCGGCGCTTGAAATTGCAGAAAAGATCCAAAGTGGCGGTGTCCAGCCTGATATGGGCAGTATCACGGATTTGCTGTCACAACAATCAGCAGGCAGTGACCAAGCAGCGAATATTGCCATGATTGCATTGCTTGTATGTTGGGTTATAGGCATAGCCGATTCGTACCGGCAAGGACATGCACAAGCAAAGCTTGAAGAGGTGAAGGGTAAAAAGAAAGCATAATAATGCACACATCCGACGCAGTAAGCAGCGTGGCAGGGCCTGAACCCTGGCCATTTATGCCCGGCAAACTCACAGTCAGGGATCGGCTGCGAACAGGTGGCGGATATGATAAGGAGCGCACCTGATTTCAGGAAATCTTCGGTTCTTGACGCTATGGATACGGGGCTGTTTATAAAATGACACTAAGTGAATGTGAAACAAGGAGCTGCGAAAAACTGCCTGGCGAAGTCAACAGTGTCCAGCACTGGGACGAGTCGCTGTAAGCATTGCTGCAGGGAGTAAGCTACACTGTGTGATTCCACATACACCCGCTGCCGTTACAGTCGGCGCCCAGGATGACCTATGCAGCGCTACAAGATACTACATCGCACCTATTACAATTTCTCCACCGTTGTACGTCTCGAACCGCACACGTTGCGCCTGCGTCCGAGAGAAGGCCATGAGCTGCGCATCGAGTCTTCTACCCTTGAGATAACACCTCCGGCTTCACTGCGCTGGTACCGTGACGTGGAGGATAATTCGGTTGCCACAGCAAGCTTCGATGCGCCAGCCAGCCAGCTTTTGATTGAGAGTGAGGTTATTATTCGGCACTACAATCAGGCGCCGCTCGACTTTCTGGTGGCGGATTACGCGATTGACTACCCGTTTGCCTATCAAGCAGAGGACTGGGTGGTGCTGTCGCCCTATATGAATGCTGCCGAGCATGAGGCCAGGGAGCTGTTGGCTGATTGGGTTGCAAGCTTTTGGCAATCAGGCGAACGCATTCAGACGTATGCCCTGTTGCAGCGGCTTGCTATCCATATCCAGCAGTCACTTTCCTATCAGTTACGCGAGGAACCGGGGGTGCAGACCATCGTGGATACACTGTCGCATGGCACGGGCTCATGTCGCGACTTCGCCTATTTGTTCATGGAAGCGGCGCGGCGTCTGGGTTTCGCCGCGCGTTTTGTCAGTGGTTACCTGCACTCACCTCCCTCGACGGCCAATTTCGGTGCGACCCATGCGTGGGCCGAAGTGTTCCTGCCGGGTGCAGGCTGGAAGGGGTTCGATCCCAGCAGTGGAGAGGTCGTGGGGAGCAACCATATCGCTGTCGCCGTGGCGAGATTGCCCGAATCAGTGCCACCGGTTGCCGGGTCTTTCCTGGGACCACCGGGGGCGAGTCTTGATGTGGGCGTATGGGTGAACGAATTGCAGTAACCATTTACTTTGAGCGTTGTCCTGATACGACAACAGTGAACTGCCCCGGTTGCGGAATTCACGTGCCGATGGTAAGAAGGGTCGGGACACTGCAGCAGCTACTGCGCTGTGGTTGGAGTTGCGTGCAATGGTTTTGTGATTTCGATGCTTTGGAAATGAAGAATCTGTTTGCGTACGGGACACTGATGTGCAACAGCATCATGCAAGAGGTCTCCGGATGCTGTCCTGTACATGTGCCGGGTACCTTGCGGGGTTACAGTCGATGGTCGGTCAGGGGCGAGCACTATCCCGCCATTGCACCAAACGAGGAAGGCCGCGTCGAGGGCCTGGTTTACCGCAACATGCCCGGTTCGGCATGGGTCCGTCTGGATCGATTCGAGGGGGACATGTATGTTCGTCGGCAAGTGAACATCGAATTGCTTGAGGGTATCAATGTGATGGCCGCGACTTACGTGGTGCAACCGGAGTTTCTGCATCTTCTCGAACAAAGCGACTGGAATTTATCCGACTTTATTGCCAACGGCAAAGCTGGTTTCCAAAAACATTACAAGGGCTATCTGTCTCTGTAATCAAGGCATGATACGGTCATGGATCTGCAATCACCCTGGTGAGCACCAGCCAGGTTAGCCGGCCCCGGGCAGGAAGACAGTGATACAAGTGAAGTCTGTTTTTAAGCGAAAGCAGTGCGTTTATAAATACAGCTACGCTGGCTGTTGCCTGGTTCTATCGACGCAGTGCTGGCAACCACAGGGTGGATAATCTGAATAGCTATTTACAGCGGGAGTCATTATGGATAGTTACGAAAAATGGGGATATTCGCTGCTGGCGATTATCCTGGTCATTTACCTGATTGCGATGTTTGTAGGCATGATTGCAACTTTCCCCTATGGACTCCCGGGCCTTATTTTCCTGGCCGCTTTGGGTATTCTTATGATCAAGGTAGTGAAAGAAAGAATAGGCAATAAAGAGGATGACTATTACTCCAAAGAGGTTGATAAATAATGCTGATCACCACACAAGATGAATTCGCAGATTATGAAATCCTGGAAACGCTTGGCCTGGTCCGGGGAAATACTATCAGGGCCAGGCATATTGGCAAGGATATACTCGCCGGCTTAAGAACAATTATCGGTGGTGAAATAACCGAATATACAAAAATGCTGGCAGAATCCAGAGAACAATCAATTGACAGGATGATTGCCGAGGCGAAAAGCAAATATGCGGACGGTATTGTTGCCATGCGCTTTGTTACCTCACCTGTAATGCAGGGCTCTGCTGAATTGCTCGCCTATGGTACGGCGGTCAAATTACGACGCAAGCACCCCTGACATGAAAACAGTCCTGCTTGCCTTATGCCTGTTTGGCGTTGCAATTATTGTTCTGTTCGTGTTTCTTGGGGTGATTTCCAGGTCAGGAAAAGCCCCGGGATTAATCGAGGGCAGGCTGTCATCATGCCCTGAAAAGCCCAACTGCGTCTGCAGTGAGCACAAAGATGATACGCTTCATTATGTTGAACCGGTCATTATTCCTGACAACAGTACCTCTGCCAGTGTCGAGATGCTAAAGGATACCGTCCGGCAGATGGGTGGTAGTATTCAGGCTGAAAGCGACACTTACCTGGCAGCAACTTTTTCGTCGGCCATTTTTGGATTTGTGGATGATATGGAGATCAGGATCGATTCTTTGCAAGACGTGATCCATGTGCGCTCGGCATCCAGGGTCGGCCACAGTGATATGGGTGTTAACAGGCAGCGAGCGGAATTGTTTAAACAGTTGATGCTGCAGAAGGTTTCAGAGGCTAATCCATGACGCCATGCGCTGCAGGCATGCAGTACACGAGGCTACCTGCAGTGGCCTGGAATGCAGGCAAGTCAAGCGCGATGCTGTGCACAAAATCTTCGCTGCGAATGATTGTTGCAGCAGCATGCATGATTAGCGGAGCGATGGATGTCATGGCGGTCGAAGAAGCGGCGTACACAGTGCTGGAAAGCGATAACAATTTCGAAATCCGCGATTATGCCCCCCACATCGTCGCCGAGACGGTTGTTGACGGTGACCTTGAAGGTGCAGGAAACAAGGCATTCAACAGCTTGTTTCGCTATATCTCCGGTGCTAACCGTAGCCGCGAGAAAGTTGCAATGACAACTCCGGTAGCGCAGGCGCCAGCGGGGGAGAAGATCAAGATGACGGCGCCCGTGGGTCAGACGCGTATTCAGGACAGCTGGGTTGTGAGTTTCATGATGCCGGCTGAATATACGCTGGAAACCCTGCCGCAGCCCGAGGATCCTGCGGTCAGCTTGCGGCAGGTCCCGGCGCGCCGCATGGCCGCAGTGCGCTACTCGGGTTTCTGGAGCGAGAAGCGTTACCTCAAAAACAGGCTGAAACTGGAGTCGTGGATTCGCCAAAGGGGACTCACCATTGCGGGCGATCCTGTATGGGCCCGCTATAACTCGCCCTTTACCCTGTGGTTCATGCGCCGCAACGAGATTCTGATTGCGGTCGAGGCCGGCACTGATCAGGAAAGTACACCACCACCGTAGTGTGCCTTGTCGTTAAGGGTTGCCAGATTACTATGAGTATAGTTGCACAATGAAATACACAGCCGTGGTCCGGTCCATGCGGGTCCCCTTCCTGATGTTAACGCCTGTCTGTGTGTTCCTGGGCGCAAGTACCGTTGCATTAAACGAAACCAGTATAACTTTGCTGCTGCTGGTTTTGCTGGGTGCCTTGTTGGCGCAAATCAGTGTAAATGCACTTAACGAGTTTGCTGATTTCAAGAGCGGCCTGGATCTCACCACGACAAGGACACCCTTCAGTGGCGGCAGTGGTGCCTTGCCCGGGAATCCGGAAATGGCCACTGCGGTATTTTTCGCAGGAGTCCTGTCCTTGATGGCGACTTCGATGATTGGCGGATATTTAGTCTGGAGGGTCGGGGCCGGCATTGTGCCGATCGGCGTAACCGGTTTGCTATTGATAGTCAGCTACACTGGGTGGATCAACCGCTACCCGTTTCTTTGCCTGATTGCACCGGGTGTTGGTTTTGGCTTCCTTATGGTCGTCGGTACCCAGTTTGTATTGCAGGGGGAATATGCGCTGTTGTCCCTGCTGGTTGCCGTCATCCCGTTTTTTCTGGTCAGCAATGTCCTGTTGCTCAATCAGTATCCCGACATTCAGGCGGACGCCAGTGTCGGGCGTAATCATTTTCCCATTGCCTATGGGGTGAGTCGCAGCAATCTGGCCTATGCACTGTTTGCAGTGGCGACGACCGCCATCATTGTGATCTACGTCTTGCTGGACTACCTGCCTGTGTTGAGTCTTGTTGCGCTGCTGCCCATGCCACTGGCGTTTTTCTCTTTATATGGTGCAATAAAATACCGGGAAAATATTGGAAACTATCCGCAATACCTTGGTGCAAATGTTGGCGTGGCCATTCTGGTGCCACTGCTGCTCGGGGTATCCATTATGGTCGGCTAGGTGCCGGATCTGCCGGCCTGTCAGAATTATCAGTCCTTATGCATTCAATAGAAGTGCCATGAGATGAAGATATGGGTAGATGCGGATGCATGTCCTGTGGTGATCAGGGAGATTCTGTTCAAGGCGGCGGAGCGCACCGGGGTGCAGTTAACGCTGGTCGCCAATCAGCCTGTACGTATACCGCCGTCGCGCTTCATTAAATTTATTCATGTGGCATCCGGTTTCGATGTTGCAGACAATGAGATCGTCAAAAGACTCGCTGCGGGTGACCTTGTGATTACCGGCGATATTCCTCTGGCGGCCGAGGTGATTGACAAGGGAGGTCTTGCACTGAACCCCCGCGGTGAACTGTACTCGGCAGACAATATAAGGGCGCGTCTGAACATGCGGGATTTCATGGATAACTTGCGGGCTAGCGGAATAGACACCGGGGGGCCGTCGTCGCCAGGCATGAGTGACCGGAAATCCTTCGCGGATCACCTGGACAAGCTATTAACCCGCCATGCCGGCGACAGGTAGTCTGGTCGCCTGTGCAGGCAGGTGTTCTAGAGCAAAAAAATGACAATGATCAAGCAGGGACAGATCGAACAGCCACAAGCCGTATCCTTCCGGGAAGCATTCAGCTATTGGCTGAAGCTCGGTTTTATCAGTTTTGGCGGACCGGCCGGGCAAATAAGCATGATGCACCAGGAGCTGGTAGAGAAAAGACGCTGGATTTCTGAACATCGCTTTCTGCATGCACTGAATTACACCATGGTGCTGCCGGGGCCGGAGGCGCAACAGCTGGCGACCTATATCGGCTGGCTGATGCACGGTGTGCGGGGCGGCATCATCGCCGGTGTTTTATTTGTGCTGCCGTCACTGTTTATTCTTGTTGGCCTGACCTGGATCTATCTGGCCTATGGCGATGTGCCGGCTGTGGCGGGGATCTTGTACGGCATCAAGCCGGCGGTTACCGCAATCGTCGTTTTTGCGGCCTATCGCATTGGTTCAAGGGCGTTAAGGAACAACGTGCTGCGCGCCATGGCGGTGCTGGCCTTTATTGCCATTTTTGCACTTGATGTACCGTTTCCCGCTATCGTCCTGATGGCAGGGATTATCGGCTTTCTGGGTTCGCATTTTGCACCCGGGTATTTCAGGGCGGGCGGGCATCACGAGGGTGCGGTGAATTCCTACGGTGCCGCGCTCATTGACGATGACACACCTGTGCCAGCGCATGCGCGCTTCAAATGGCGCAGGCTGATTCTGCAGGCTGCAGCAGGCCTGATGATCTGGGTTGCCGCAATGACCCTGCTTGCAACGCGCTATGGCTGGGAAGGTACGCTGACGCAAATGGGCTGGTTCTTTACCAAGGCCGCACTGGTCACCTTCGGCGGTGCCTATGCGGTCCTGCCCTATGTCTATCAGGGCGGTGTTGAACATTATGCGTGGTTAAGCGGCTTGCAAATGATCGATGGCCTTGCACTGGGTGAAACAACGCCAGGCCCGCTGATCATGGTGGTCGCATTCGTGGGTTTTGTTGGCGGCTGGAGCAAGGAAATCTTCGGCACCGGAATGTTGCCACTGGCGGGTATGGCAGGTGCCAGTGTCGCCACACTGTTCACATTCCTGCCCTCATTTCTTTTTATCCTGGTTGGCGGACCGTCGGTTGAAGCGACGCGGGGTGATGTGAAATTTACGGCACCGCTAACGGGTATAACCGCTGCTGTGGTCGGCGTCGTGCTCAACCTGGCGGTATTTTTTGCCTACCATGTACTCTGGCCTGAAGGCTTCGATGCAGGTTTCGAATGGTTTTCCGCCCTGATTGGCGCACTGGCATTTGTTGCGCTGTTCAGATACAAGATGGGTATTGTGCCGCTTATTGGCGCCTGCGCCGTGGCAGGCCTGGTTTATTCACTAGTGCTGTAGCGAACAAGGGCCTGGCAACGTGGCGCAGCAGCCGTGTCGCTTCGCGCTGCTGGCCGTTGGAGTCTGCTGTTCATGCGGTGGCAGCTTTGTTTTTGCGTACTTTTTTCTTGCTGACCTTGCCGGGTCTTGCCGTGCTTTTATGGCGGGCCTTGCCTGCTTTCGTGCCTGCAGCAACAGGGCGCCTGCCCGCGGGGTTGCTACCACCTTCGCTGCTGACACGGGAAATATTCAATCGCTGGCCCGAGACCCAGGCCTTCTTCAGGTTGTTGAAAGCACCTTTGGGCATGCCTTCCGGTAAATCGACCAGGCTGTAGTCATCATAAATACTGATGCGTCCAATGTGCTCGCTGTCGAGGCCTGCCTCGTTGGCGATAGCGCCGACAATGTTGCCGGGTTTGACCTTGTGCTTGTGGCCGACTTCCAGGCGAAAACGTAGCATGCCTTCTTCAGGTTGTGACTCTTTCCTTGGTGAACGTTCACCGGGTTTGTGTGCCTGTTTTCGAACTGGCCGGCCTTCACCCTGATCGCGCCTTGTATCTGCCTTGCGTTGCGGCTTGTGTTGCAACAGCAGAGGGGTGTCACCCTGTAACAACCGCGCAAGCGCCGCGGCAACCTCCTGCGCAGGTACGTTATGTTCCTGTTCGTACTGTTCAATCAGCCGGGTAAACAGCTCCAGCTCTTCATTCGCCAGTGTATCGGTAATGCGCTGTTTGAAGCTGGCGATGCGCTTGTCATTGATCAGTTCGGTAGACGGCAGTTCCATGATGTCGATTTTCTGCCGGGTGGCCTTTTCAATGGCGCTTAGCATACGTCGTTCACGGGGTGCGACAAACAGGATGGCATCGCCCTTGCGTCCGGCACGGCCGGTACGCCCGATACGGTGTACATAGGCCTCCGTGTCATAGGGAATATCGTAATTGACCACGTGACTGATGCGCTCCACGTCGAGGCCGCGTGCGGCAACATCCGTGGCAACCAGTATGTCCAGCTTGCCATTCTTTAATTGTTGAACCGTGCGCTCGCGTTGATTTTGCGGTATATCGCCGTTCAGTGCTGCCGTGTCATATCCGCGTGCTTCGAGTTTTTCTGCCAGCTCAAGGGTTGCGGTCTTGGTGCGCACGAAAACAAGCATGGCGTCGAAGTGTTCGGCTTCAAGGATGCGGGTCAGGGCATCCAGTTTATGCACACCGCTCACCGGCCAGAAGCGCTGGCGAATGGTCTCGACCGTGGTGGTCCTGGTCTTGATGGTAATCTGTTCGGGTTTATTCAGATATTTTGCTGCAATGCGGCGTATCTGTTGTGGCATGGTGGCCGAGAACAGTGCGATTTGCCTGTCTGCAGGCGATTGCTCCAGTACCCATTCAACATCATCGATAAAGCCCATGCGCAGCATTTCATCGGCTTCATCCAGCACCAGCGTGCTGAGCCTGTCCAGTTTCAGGGTGCCGCGACGCATGTGGTCCATCACCCGTCCGGGCGTGCCCACTACCACGTGGACGCCGCGTTTCAGGGCATGAATCTGTCCGCGGTAATCCTGACCGCCGTAAACGGGCAACACATGAAAGCCCTGCAGGTGCCGGGCGTATTTTTGAAAGGCCTCGGCGACCTGGATTGCCAGTTCGCGTGTAGGCGCGAGTACCAGCACCTGCGGGTCTTTTTGATTCAAATCGAGGCGGGATAAAATCGGCAGGGCAAATGCGGCGGTCTTGCCGGTGCCGGTTTGCGCCTGGCCGAGTACATCCCGGCCTTGCAGTAGCAGCGGAATCGTTTCTGCCTGTATGGGTGACGGCGTTTCATAGCCCACCTCATCCAGTGCCTTGAGGATGGGGTCGATCAGCGCTAATTGGGTAAACGCCGTTACCGTGTCGGTAGTCATGTGCAGTGCCTGAATCAAATGGGGTACGTGGGACGACGGGAATGGCCGGTGTGTCCGGTACGCCCTGTTCGTTGTGAATGCGGTGAAAAATCAGCAGAACTGAGCAGTCTAACGGTTTCTCTACCCTGTTGCATGCTTTATTCAAGGATTCCCTTATATATCGTCGTTTCCTTGGGGGCGGCATGGCAGGACACGCCACCCGGCCGTCGGACAGCTCCGGCAAGGCAATCAGCGGGCTGTTTGCGACGCTCGCTTGCCCGCCTGTTGCAGGGCCTTCTGAGCGGGGATGGTTGCAACAGCAGGCAAAAATACGGCGCCTCGAAGGCGCCGTGAATGTGTGTGCGTGCCGATGTTGACGGCTTATTTCTGTGCCTCGCGTTCCTGCGTCTCCTTGATGACAACGTCCGCAACATTCCTGGGGCAGGGCATGTAATGCAGGAATTCCATGGTGAACTGGCCACGACCCGAGGTCATGGTGCGCAGGTCGCCAATATAGCCAAACATCTCGCTCAGCGGGCACTCGGCCTTGATGCGCACGTTGGTGGCCCCCGGTTCCTGTGATTTGATCATGCCACGGCGGCGGTTGAGATCGCCGATGACATCACCGACATGCTCGTCCGGGGTAAACACATCAACCTTCATGATCGGTTCCATCAACTGCGGTCCTGCCTTTGGCATGGTCTGGCGATAGGCTGCGCCCGCGGCCAGTTCGTAGGCAACGGCCGATGAGTCGACCGGGTGATAGCTGCCGTCTACGAGAGTGACCTTGAAGTCGAGACAGGGGAAGCCGGCGAGCACGCCTCTTTCCATATTCTTCTTGAAGCCCTTGTCGACGGCCGGCCAGAATTCCCGCGGCACGGTACCACCGGTGACGGTCGATTCGAATTCGTAACCACTGCCCGGCTCACCCGGCTCGATAGTGTATTCAATTTTCGCGAATTGACCGGAACCACCGGTCTGCTTCTTGTGGGTGTAGCTGTCCTCGACGCGCTGGGTAATGGTCTCACGGTAGGCCACCTGCGGCTTGCCAACGGTGACGTCGATGCCATGGGTGCGGCGCAGGATGTCAATCTTGATGTCGAGGTGCAGTTCACCCATGCCCTTGAGGATGGTTTCGCCGCTGTCCTCGTCGGTCTCCATGCGGAACGACGGGTCTTCCTTGATCATCTTGCCCAGTGCAATACCCATCTTCTCGGCCGCGGCCTTGTCGTTGGGCGCGACCGCGATGGAAATCACCGGGT
>JBATFE010000336.1:0-7131 GCA_049664445.1 Gammaproteobacteria bacterium | reverse complement strand
AGCCCCTGGTGGATATAGCGGGCAATCGCCTGGTTGGAATGGATGGCTTCCGAGCCACCGCGCAGGATGGCCGCGTTGCCTGACTTGAGGCAGAGTGCAGCGGCATCCGCGGTGACGTTCGGTCGCGATTCGTAGATGATGCCGATCACGCCCAGCGGCACACGCATGCGCCCTACCTGGATACCGGAAGGCCGGTGCTTCATGTCCGAAATACTGCCAACCGGGTCCGGCAACAGCGCGATCTCGCGCAGGCCTTCAGCCATGGCCGCAATGCGGGCATCGGTGAGTTCCAGCCGGTCCAGTAGTGCCGCATCCAGACCGTGTTGCCTGCCTGCCGCGAGGTCCCTGGCGTTCTCGGCCCTGAGTTCGTCAGCACCGGCCTCGATGGCCGCTGCGATCGCAATCAATGCCGCGTCCTTTTTGCCGGTGCCTGCGCGCGCGATCTCCCGGGCAGCGGCACGCGCACGCACACCGACCGCTTGCATGTATTCAGGGATATCACTCTGCAGTGTTTCAGCTTCCGCGCTCATTGTTCTCTGTCAGCTTACCTGCCCTATCCGGGCTGTATCCGGCACGGCCTGATTGCCAGCCAGCGTCAGTGTCAATTGTAACAGTTCATCCCAGGCGCTGCCTGCCGCCTGCCCCTTGCTGACCCTGTCGATACGTGCACAGTGCTGCAACAGGGTATTGCACTGTGTCGCCGGCAAACGCTGCAGCACCGCAGCCAGCAGGGGTTTACGGCTCGCCGGCCAGATATGAAAGCGGCTCATGACCGCCTGTACAGACTGACCCGCGGCAACCGCAGCCGCCATGGCAGCGAGCTGCCGAATCTCGCGCGACAGCGCCCACAGCACGATCTGCGGCACAATGCCTTCTGCGCGCAGCCCCTGCAGGATGCGGACACTGCGGACTGCCTCTCCGGAGAGTGTACTGTCGACCAGCCCGAAGACGTCGTAGCGGGCATTATCGGCAACCAGGGCGAGAATGGCCCCGGCATCGACCGTGCCTTGACCCTGCAATAAATACAGTTTTTCTATTTCCTGCACGCACGCCAGCAGGTTGCCCTCTACCCGGTCCGCCAGCAGCGAGACCGCCTCTGTGGTGGGTTGCAGTCCGCGCTGTTGCATGCGCCGCTGAATCCAGGCAGTGAATTCCTGCGCATTGAGCGGCCACACGAACATCACCACGCCGGCCTTGTCGAGCGCCTGCACCCACTTGCTTCCACGCGCCGACTTGTCGAGCTTGCCGGCCGTTAGCAGTAACAGCGTGTCCTCCGGCGGGTGTTCCGCGTAGCTGCGCAACACCTTCGAGCCGTCAGGCCCCGGCTTGCCACCGGGCATGCGCAGGTCGATCACACGACGTTGCGAAAACAGCGACAGGTTGCCGGCCTCTGCCATCAGGCTGCCCCAGTCAAAGCCCGCCTGTGCCGTCATCACCTCGCGCTCATCGTAGCCTTGCCCGCGCGCGGCTGCACGGATGGCATCGGCCGCTTCCAGCACCCGCAGCGGTTCATCGCCGCTGATAAAGTAAACGGGCGCCAGCTGCTTGCGCAGATGGGCATCAAGCTGTTCGGGTTTGAGCTGCATGGGTAATGATCCAGATATTTTAAATAGCCACGGAATCCACGGAAGAACACAGAAAAATAAATACATTACAAGAAAAATATTTTCGCGTTCTCCCGTGGATTCCGTGGCCAATGATTACTGTATTTATCATATTGAACCGGAACTAGCGTGCCGCCGCGGTTATCCGCAACATCGCCAGGCTCACCAGCTCGCGTTGCAATGCACGGCGCACGACAATTTCCTCGCGTTCCTTGCTCAGCACATCGGTATTGCTGTAGAGGTAGTCACGCGTCATCGTCACATGCTGGGGTTCCACCAGCGGCAGCTGGTCGCTCGTCGTCACGGCGAACTTGATCGACTGTCGCAGCTGGTATTCAAGCACCTTGCCCGAACTGTTCACCGACAGTACCGCCTTGTCCTGTTCGTCATTGATAATCTCCAGCACGGCAGTGGCTTCACTGCGGTCCTCGGTAACCTTCACATGATGCGTCCTCAGGGCCTCGATGAAATCATCGATCAGGGAACCATAGGGGCGGCTGCTCTTGATAAAGGTGACAGCCATCTCTTCGGGCAAGGCGGCGCTGCCGCGCAACTGGAAACCACACGCGGACAACGACACGGCCAGACAGCCGGCCAGCAGCAGGTGAAGCCAGGGGCGACCCGATTCTGTACTACCTGATTTCAGCATAGACTAGATCACCACGTTGACCAGTTTGCCGGGCACCACGATTATCTTGCGCACCGGCTTGTCTGCGATGTGCTTCTGCACATTTTCCTCGTCCATCACCACGGCCTTGATCACATCCTGCGAGGCATCGGGTGCGACATTGATACGACCGCGCACCTTGCCGTTCACCTGTACTACCAGTTCAATGGACGCCTGCACCAGTGCAGCCTCGTCGACTGCCGGCCACTCGCAGTCTACAACCGCCCGCTGATGCCCGAGCGCATACCACAGCGCATGGGTGATGTGCGGCACGATCGGTGACAGCATCAGCACAATGGCATCGAGTGCCTCCTGCATGACTGCACGCCCCTGCGCGCTGTCGTCTTCAAAGCGCGACAGGGTGTTCATCAGCTCCATATTGGCGGCAATGGCGGTATTAAAGGTGTAGCGCCGACCGATATCATCACTCACCTTGGCCAGTGTGCTGTGGACACTGTGACGAAGTGCTTTTTGTGCCGCGTTTAAACCGGCGACCTTCAATTCAGACGCTGTCCCCGCATCGACATGCCGGTACACCAGCTTCCACAGGCGTTTCAGAAACCGCGAGGCACCCTCAACCCCCGAATCCGACCACTCCAGCGACTGCTCAGGGGGCGCAGCAAACATGGTAAACAGGCGCACGGTGTCCGCACCGTACTGGTCTATCAGGCCCTGCGGATCCACGGTGTTGCCTTTTGACTTGGACATCTTGGAACCGTCCTTCAATACCATGCCCTGCGTTAACAGGCAGGTGAACGGTTCATCCGCGACCAGCAGCCCTTCGTCGCGCATCAGCTTGTTAAAAAATCGCGCATACAGCAGGTGCAACACGGCGTGTTCGATACCGCCGACATACTGGTCAACCGGCATCCAGTAGTTGGCGCGCGCGTCGAGCATGCCACCGGCCTGGTCGGCACAGCTGTAGCGCGCGTAGTACCAGGACGACTCAAAAAAGGTATCGAAGGTATCGGTTTCACGCTCGGCACGGCCGCCGCATCGCGGACAGCGCGTTTCTATAAAGGATGCCATCTTCTTCAGGGGCGAACCGCTGGCGTCCACGGTCACATCGGTGGGCAGGATCACCGGCAAATCAGCCTCAGGCACAGGCACCGCACCACAGGTCGCACAGTTGATGATCGGTATCGGGCAACCCCAGTAACGCTGCCGCGACACGCCCCAGTCACGCAGGCGGTAATTCACCTGGCGCCGGCCCTTGCCGGCCTGCTCCAGCCAGTCACCGATGGCCTCAAATGCCTGCGCGGAAGTCAGGCCATCAAATTCACCCGACTCTTTGAGGATACCCTTCTCGACAAAGGCTGCTGTGTCAAGATCGGCGACCTGCCGGTCATTGACGGGGTAGATAACCTGCCTGACGGGAATGCCATTGGCCTTCGCAAACTCGTAGTCGCGCTGGTCATGCGCCGGTACCGACATCACCGCCCCTGACCCGTATTCCATCAACACGAAGTTGGCTGCCCAGACGGGGACCTGTTCGCCGCTGACCGGATGGATGGCCTTGAAACCGGTATCGATGCCCTTCTTTTCCTGGGTGGCCAGCTCGGCCTCACTGACACCGCTGACACGGCATGCCTCGATGAAGTCTGCCAGTGCGGCATTCCCGACTGCGGCCTCGGCGGCCAGTGGATGCTCCGGTGCCACGGCGAGGTAGGTGACACCCATGAGCGTATCGGGTCGCGTGGTGTAGATGGATAACCCGTCATCGCGGCCGGCGATACCAAACTGCATCTCGATACCTTCCGAGCGACCGATCCAGTTGCGCTGCATGGTGCGCACCTGCTCCGGCCAGCCATCGAGCCTGTCGATATCGTTGAGCAGTTCATCGGCGTAGTCGGTTATTTTCAGAAACCACTGCGGAATCTCGCGGCGCTCCACCAGCGCACCCGAACGCCAGCCACGGCCGTCAATGACCTGCTCATTGGCGAGCACCGTGTTGTCGACCGGGTCCCAGTTCACCTGCGCGGTCTTCTTGTAAACCACGCCTTTCTCGAACAGGCGGGTAAAAAACCACTGCTCCCAGCGGTAATACCCGGGGTCACAGGTCGCCACCTCGCGTGCCCAGTCATAGCCGAACCCCAGCTGCTTGAGCTGCTTGCGCATGTAATCGATGTTTTCACGCGTCCACTGTGCCGGCGGCACCCGGTTCTGTATCGCGGCATTCTCCGCCGGCAACCCGAAGGCATCCCAGCCCATCGGTTGCAGCACGTTTTTCCCCTGCATGCGCTGGTAGCGGGAGATGACGTCACCGATGGTGTAGTTGCGGACATGCCCCATGTGCAAACGCCCGCTGGGATAGGGGAACATGGACAGGCAGTAATATTTCTCCCGCTCGGGATCCTCGCTTGCACGAAAGCTCTGCTGTTGTTCCCAGTATTGCTGCGCGCGCGCCTCGATACTGCCCGGTTTGTAGATCTCGTCCATCGGTTCACTTCGGATCACAAAATTGAAGGCGGAAGAATACCTTAGCCAACAGACCCCTCACAACTCGGGAATTAAGTATTTCCTTCACCTGCGGGGCAGTTTGGTCCACACTTTAGCTATCTCTACTGGCGAGGAGGAAACCACAGATATGATCGATCCAGACGATAAACCCACCCGGGAAAAATGGCTGCAGGCCTACGACGACATGATGATGCGCGTCAAAACGGCCTTCGAAGAGGCGGAAGAAAGCACCCGCCCGGCCTTGCAGGGCTTTATACACAAGGCCCGCGACACCGCCGTTGAACTGGAAGAACTGACCCGTGAGGAAGCGGAAAAGGTCGCCTACTATCTGCACCGTGACCTGCAGGATGCTGGCAAACACCTGGCCGAAACGGGCCATGAACTGGGCGACTGGCTGCGCTTCGATATGGACCTGATTGAAGACCGGCTGTTGTCGATGCTCTCGCTGGTTGCCGATCGCACCCGCCTGGAGATGCTGCAGTTCGAGCACGATATCCAGGAAGGCCCCGCCTGGAATGCCCGCGAAATCACCGGCCCCGGCACCCTTGTCTGCGACAGCTGTGGTAAGGACATGCATTTTCACGCCACCGGTCAGATTCCGAACTGTCCGAACTGCGGCCACAGCGTTTATCACCGTAAAATCCTCAAGAGCGACCACGACTAGCGGTTAACGGGACACGCTGGTTGCGGCCACAAGGCGGCGCTGAAGGAATTATTATTGCTAACCCTAGTATTTTACTGCGCGCGGGGTTGTCCCGGCTCATAATATGCAACCGCGGGACAGGCGTGTAGAATGCCAGTCCGTAACACAACGAGATTAATAACCGAGGAGTAACCCCCATGAAAGCCTATCTACAATTTCGTACCTGCATCATTTGCCTGCTGCTTGCCCTGCCCTTTGGCAGTGCCATGGCCGATGATGAAGCAGCTAAATATGAGGAAACCATCAGCCTGTTCAAGAATGCCGGTGAAAGCGGCACATTCTTTGACAACAGCTACGGCTATGCCGTCTTTCCAACCATCGGCAAGGGCGGCATCGGCATCGGTGGCGCACACGGCAAGGGACGCGTCTATGCCCAGGGTAAACACGTTGGTGACACCTCCATGACGCAGCTCACCATCGGTTTCCAGCTCGGTGGTGAGGCCTTCAGCGAGATCATTTTCTTTGAGGACCAGCGTGCCTTTGAAGAATTCACCGGCGGCAACTTCGAGTTCAGTGCCGATGCTTCAGCCGTGGCCATCACGGCCTCTGCCAAGGCCGCCGCAACCACCACCGGCAGCTCGGCCGGCGCCAGTGGCGGCAAGAAAGACGCCACCACCGTCGGTAGCTACCACAAGGGCATGGCAACCTTCACAGTCGCAAAAGGTGGCTTGATGTATCAGGCGACGGTTGGCGGCCAGAAGTTCTCCTATACCCCGAAGTAACACTGCAGTAACCACCGCGGTCGTTCCCGGCTGAATCAACCCTGATTCAGCCGGGAACATCATTATTTCATCCTGTCCACACCCTCACCCGGCAGCTGAGCTGTGCTTGCGGCCTGCAAGCCAGCAGAACAACAAGCTAGCCATGCTCAGTATTACAACCGGCACATTACCCATCCGCACATAGGGCGTGGCGCCCTGCATGGGGATCACGGGTCCGGTCACCACGGCGATTTCAAACTGCGGGCTTTGCTGCACAATGCGGCCGTCGTGATCGATGATCGCGGAAATACCGGTATTCGTCGCCCGCAGCATCGGGCGACCGGTTTCCCTGGCGCGCATGCGCGCCATTTCCAGGTGTTGATGCGGCGCGAGTGAATCGCCAAACCAGGCATCGTTACTGACGTTTACCAGCATGGCCGCCTCGGGCAACGCCTTGATGATTTGCTCGCCAAACACGACCTCGTAGCAGATGGATGTCGCCACCGGGTAGCCGGCCGCCTGCAGCAGCGGCTGTGTGTCCGTGCCACTGGAAAAATCGGCATTCGGCACGGCCAGCGCATCCAGGGCATGACCGATCAACCAGCGCATCGGCAGGTATTCACCATAGGGCACCAGGTGCTGCTTGTAATAGAAGGCCTGGTCCCCGCCCAGCGTGATCACCGCGTTGTAGTATTCCCAGCGCTGCCTGTCCAGCACCGGAATCCCGGTCAGCAGCGAGGCACCGGTTTTCGCCAGTTCCGTTTCCAGGTAGGCGATAAAACCGTCATTCACCTGGTCATGAAAGGCAGGAATCGCGGTCTCGGGCCAGATCGTCAGGTCACTGACCTGCGAGGTAAAGGTGAGGTCCGTGTAGCGGCTGAAGGTACTGAGCAGGTTTTCCGGCGCCCACTTGTCATCCTGGCTGATATTGCCCTGCACCAGGCTCACCTGGACCGCCTCGCCACGCGGCGTGGTCCACTGCACCCGGTCCAGCAG
>JBATFE010000335.1:0-5480 GCA_049664445.1 Gammaproteobacteria bacterium | reverse complement strand
TGACCAGAGCTTTATCTTCAACCTGAAGGCAGAGACCAAGGGCACGGCGATCGTTGCGGCCATCATCAGCATGTCCCACAGCCTCGGCATGAAAGTCATTGCAGAGGGTGTGGAAAAGAAAGAACATATGCAGATGCTGCTGCAGATGCACTGTGACCAGGTGCAGGGATATTACGTCTCCCGTCCGCTGACTGCAGACCAGTTTGAAGCTTTCGTCAGGCACAGGAACAAGCAATTCGCATAAGCAGTACAGCTGATAGACGCACTACCCGCCCTTAAACAAACAACCCTGCCGCATGCGCAGTGCGGTCCCGGATAATAGCGTCCAGAATGCGGGCTGTATCCCGCAAGATTGACCATACCTTGTCACTGACACCTTCCACGATCGATGGTTTGTATAGCCACCCGGCTTGCAGCCAACAAAAGCATAGTCAAAATCATGACTGGTGCTAGAATGCCTTCCCTCGGGAAAGTCACCATTGATCGCTTTTCCGGGTTCTGCAGATCGACACAAGGCATGCCTGCAAAGATATCGCAGACTGGACACAGAACAGGCAGCGGATAGCCATACATGAAATATTTTCTTACCTTGCTGATCGTCGCCATGGTCACGGCCGGACTGCTGCTCTTCAAAAGCGGCGAACAACCTGGCAACGAGCAACGCAATGACGAGGTGGTAACAGGCCTGCCCTGGCAGATCGACACACTACCGGGCGGGGACACGCGGGTGTTCGGCATAACCCCCGGGCAGACCACGCTCGGCGAGGCTATCGAGTTGCTGGGCGATGATATGAAACTCGCGATCATTGCAGCACCGCACGAGACTGGCACAGTGGAGGCCTATTACAGCCATCATTCTGTCGGCCCGATCACAGGCAAGATGATCCTGGTGCTGAATATCACACCCAATGTGCTCGCGCCCTTGCGGGAACGTGCGTTTCAGGACGGCGGTACACGCAGATATCACCTGCATCCCGACGACCTCCCGGTTGCCTACCGGGCGCCGGTCAGGGTCATAAACTTCCTGCCAAGTTTCAACCTGGATGAGGACATCGTACAGGCCCGTTTCGGTGCGCCCGCCGAGATCATTCAGATTGATGAACAGCAGCAACACTGGCTCTACCCGGACAAGGGACTGGACCTCATCCTCAACACGGATGGCAAGGAAGTCCTGCAATACCTGCGACCCGGTGACTTCAGCTCACATCGCGCCCGGCTAGAGTCATTCCCCGCAGCTGGTGAATAACCCGGAGCATACAAATGGACAGGGTTCAGCCAGGTGGTGTTTGCCTGTCCCTGCTGTTGAGACGGGCCGGTCCGGCAGGTGATAACGCGAGCACCCGACGGAACAGGATACAAGTGAACCCAACCTTCACGGTTTCCGGGCGGCTGCTCCATATGCATGGAAAATGCGACCTGGAACATCAGCTTAAGTCAAGAATTCACCCTGACTGACGATATTTTCAGACAAGCAAGCTGATTGTGGCACTGCCTGTCTGAAGCAGGGCCACCTTGCACAGGATGGCAAGGGTACAAATCAGCATTGGCAAGCCCCAACGATATGGATTTCTTGAGGACTTACACATGCAAAAACCCGTGAAACCTGCGGACGAAACCACCCGCATTGACACGCTGCACGCGCTGGACATCCTCGATACCTCACACGAAGAGCGATTCGATCGCCTGACACGGCTGGCGAAACGCCTGTTCAGTGTACCGATAGCACTGGTTAGCCTGGTCGACGAAGATCGCCAATGGTTCAAGTCCTGCCAGGGATTGAGTGCCTCCGAAACCTCGCGCGACATTTCATTTTGCGGCCACGCCATTCTTGGTGATGATATTTTCCTGATTACGGATGCAACTATGGACGAACGCTTCCATGATAATCCGCTGGTCTCTGACGAACCGCACATTCGCTTTTATGCCGGTTACCCGTTAAGCGCGCCGAACGGCAGCAAGCTGGGTACGCTGTGTATTATTGACAGTAAACCGCGCGAGCTGGGTGAAGACGATCAGGCATTGTTACGCGACCTGGGGCGCATGGCCGAGCAGGAACTCGCGGCGGTGCAATTGGCAACCATAGACGAACTCACGACGCTGTCCAACCGTCGCGGTTTTGAGGCACTTTCGCTGCATGCACTCGGCATATGCCGGCGGCTGGGGAGACCCGCATCAATGCTGTTTTTTGATCTTGACCTTTTCAAGCAAATCAATGACCGTTTCGGCCATGCCGAGGGGGATCATGCACTGACCAGTTTCGCCCGTATTCTGAAGCAGAACTTTCGGGAGTCTGACCTGCTGGGGCGACTCGGCGGGGACGAATTTGCGGTATTGCTGACCAATACCAGCAAGGAAGAATTGAACGACGCGCTGCAGCGCCTGCAGCATACGCTCGACCAGTACAACCACACGTCCCGGCGGGGCTACGATATCGTCTACAGTGTCGGTGCCGTCCAGTTTGATGCGACACGCCACGCCGATGTGGCAGACCTGATGGCCCAGGCCGACACGCTGATGTACGAGCAGAAGAAACAAAGGCATGGAGCGGTCCATACTGAACAAGCGCCGGGCACCTGTGAGCAAGCCGTCATATAACCGCTGCACCCGCCATGGCCGGCACCCTCTTCCAGACGACTGCCTTTCAGATTGCGAGACTGGTATTGTCTTACAAACAAAAAGCAGCGGCATAGCCAGACGAGTATACTGCCACCGGATTTACGAAGAGACCGAAAGAGTGCCCGGCAAGCACAGACAGATACAGATTTGCATCACGGGTGACAGATGAGCTTGTTTTCGAAAACCGGACACGAAACAGATATAAACCCATCCGCGGCAGTGGCCATGGACGCCACGCATGCAGCTGTGATTGAGGCATTTGCGGACCAGGTCCTGGATGCCCTGGCGAGTGTGTTGCACGCTTATGGCCACTACGGCTTCGATATCGAGTCCATGGAGGCCACCGAACTGGAACAGCGCTGCGAGGCATGGGCACGTCACATCCTGACCGGAACACCCGCCCCACTGGGATTGGAAGATCAGGAAGAGCATGGAAAGGCGAAATCGGTCGCCATGGAGCAGCGTCAAATGACGGACCTGCAGCAATTCTTCCGTAACCACCGGCGCAATGAACAGGAGGCCGTGCGCGGCAGTGCCGAAGGCATGCGTGACCTGATCGGCGAACTAACCCGTGGGCTGCGCTCGGCCATCAGTGATGACAGCGAGAATGATGAAATGGTTAGCCGGGAGATGGCGACGCTGAGCACGGTGGCGCTGGGCAATTCCCTGGACGAGATTCGTGCCCAGCTTGCCAGGAGCGTCGAAATGGTCTCGCGGGTGATCCGGGAGCGACAGGCTCGCTATGAAGCACAGCTGCAGTCCATGGGCGAGCGGGTAAAGAGCCTGCGTGCCGATCTGGTCGCGGTGCGTGAAAAGGCCAACCTGGATGCGCTGACCCGCCTGCACAACCGCGGTGCCTTTGACGAGGTGCTCGCCAAGCAGATCGACTTCTCGTTCCTTTCTGGCCAGGACATGGCCTTGATGATGCTCGACCTGGACAATTTCAAGCAGATTAACGATAACTACGGGCACCCGGCCGGTGACCTGGTGCTGCAGAGTGTGGCGAACGCGATTGTGCGCGTATTCCCGCGGCGTTCGGACTTCATTGCACGCTACGGAGGCGAGGAATTTGCCGTGATACTGGTGGATGTGGACCCCGGCGATTATATAACGCTGGGAGAGCGTGTGCTGGAGGCCATCCGCGCCCTGAGTATCGACTATCAGGATAACAACATCCGCGTCACCTGCTCGGCCGGGGTGGCTGTATGTAATACGCGTGACAGTACGGAGACACTGCTAAGCCGCGCCGATCAGGCCCTCTACCAGGCCAAGCAGGACGGGCGTGACAGGATGGTGTTCGCCGCAGAATGATATGCCACGGGGAAAGGCCCGTGTGCAGTCGCACAATGAGACAAGATACTGGCGTCAACACGATCCAGCCTCGCTGGTTACACTGGATACTGCGGTTATTCAGAAGCACCGGGGCAAGCCGATCAATATTTGATATACGTTTATTTTCTACGCAGCAATCATCAGCCGTGTTTTCGCTCGGTCCTGACGGACCCTTCTATCGAGGAATCAATTCGCGAGGCCGTTGCCAACCAGAAACGGCTGGAAGCCAAGCAGATCATGGTCGAGATCGAACGCAAGAATGCCGAGATCGAGGCCATCCGTGCCCAGGGCATCGCCAATGCCAATGACATCATTAACAAGACCCTGACGTCCGAGCACCTGCAGCATGAACTCAATCTTACCTTGCAGAAATTTGCCGAGACCGGTGCCAATACCATCGTGGTACCGGCCAACATGCAGGGTTTCGACATGATCCTGCCAACCGACAGGTTGTCGAAAAACTGATAATCAACGGGGTGACACCAACCATGGTGTTTCAGGGCAAGCAGACATCCCCATCAGTGCAGGTCAGACCCGACAGCCAGTAGACGGCAGGAACGTTTTCGTCGTGTACCGTACTGACGCGACCAATCAAAAACCCTCCACATCACCTTCACCGACAACATGAAGGTGTGCCTTTTCATCTGCATATCCTGAACGATCGAAGACCTGTTCAGCCATGCTGCGCAGATCATCCGGTCGGGAAGCCACCAGCACCAGCCTGAAGCGATTAAACCCGTTTTTGTCACGCTCCTCGACACCCTGCTCCAGGGCCTTGTTAATCACTTCCTGAATGCCGGATTTTCCATCCACGGTGATGATGTAGATTAACAGGCGCCCACCAACATTGACCTTGCTTCCCAAAGTGCCATCGCTTGCTTTTTGGTAGTCGATTTTATTAAACACGTCTTCCGGACATGAACAGCCCAGAGTTTCCTGAACAAAACGTTTTATTTCCGGATAGTGCATGGCCACCTCAAATACTGCGGGGACAAACCACGTTGCTATTCATGCATCGTGGTTCACCCTGTATTGTTTGTTGATTATGCAACCTGCAAAGGTACCCAGGACACCTCGCATTCCCCTGCTTCTGCGGCAACGTAGGCAGAATTGCCCGTAATGGTGATAGATAGATCCATGGTACGCTGCACCAGCGCCGCCAGTGCCTGAATACTTTCCCACTGAAACTGGAAAACAGACACTGTCAGTTCATTGAACTTTGCCCGCCCCTGGTTCCACCAGACATCCGATTTTGAATTAAAGCTGTAAACCTTGACTGCAGGAGAAAGTCGTGTAGCTTTTTTTATTCTGTCAACAGCCGGCTCCCCGACATCGATCCATAATGCAAGCTGATCATCCAGCGTGCGAACCCATATATCGGGTTCGTCCACGGCGCACAGTCCTTTCGTAAATACCAACTGTTCCTGCGCATTCATACAGTAGGCCATCACACGCACCATCATGCGCTCCAGTGTTTCAGACGGGTGTTGAGCCATCGTCAAACCTTGGGTGTCCTAATACTCCCGGTCGAT
>JBATFE010000334.1:0-8746 GCA_049664445.1 Gammaproteobacteria bacterium | reverse complement strand
GGAACTGGCGCGCATAGGCCGACAGTGACTCGACGTAGCGTCGCTGGCCCTCGGCATAAATGGTGTCGAAGGCCAGCGAGGACTTGCCGGAACCCGACAGGCCTGTCATCACGATCAACTTGTCCCGTGGCAGGTCCAGGTCAATGTTTTTCAGGTTGTGGGTGCGGGCACCGCGTATTTGAATTGTGTCCATCGAAGTTCACTGTGTAGTTGGGCAACCTGTTAATATACGGCGTTTTCACAGTCAGGGTAATGAGGAGCAGTCAACAGTGCAGCGTCTGGATCATGCAGAAGGCGGTATGAGTGGCGAGGAGTTGCGGGCAGCCCTTTCACTATCAAGCGTTTACGCACTGCGCATGCTCGGACTGTTCATGATCCTGCCGGTGTTTGCCCTGTATGCGGCCGACCTTGACGGCGTCACCCCGGCGCTCACCGGCCTCGCCATCGGTATCTATGGCCTCACCCAGGCACTGCTGCAGATACCGGCGGGGCTGCTGTCGGATCGTATCGGCCGCAAGCCGGTGATCATCGGCGGCTTGCTGGTCTTTGCCCTCGGCAGCGTGGTGGCGGCCATGGCGGACAGCATGGTGCTGGTGATCATCGGTCGCGCCCTGCAGGGTGCCGGTGCCATCGCCGCGGCGATCATGGCACTGGCGGCCGATCTCACCCGTGAGCAGCACCGCATCAAGGCCATGGCAGTCATTGGCATGAGTATCGGCCTGTCGTTTGCAGCGGCCATGGTGCTGGGGCCGGTCCTCAATGACTGGGTGGGTGTCCCCGGGATTTTTGCGATAACCGGGGTGCTGGCACTTGGCGGCATCCTGGTGGTGATTTTCGTGGTACCGCGCCCGCTGGTGAGCCGTCCGCACCGTGTCGCCGAGGCGATACCAGCGCAGTTCGGTCGTGTCTTGCGGCAGGTGCAACTGTTGCGTCTTGATTTTGGCATTTTGATGTTGCATGCCATCCTGACCGCCAGTTTCGTGGTGTTGCCGCTGGTGTTGCGTGATGAAGCCGGGATTGACGCCAGTCAGCACTGGAAGGTCTACCTGCCGGTGCTGGTGTGTTCGGTGCTCGCCATGTTGCCGCTGATTATCCAGGCGGAGCGCAAGGGCCACACCAAACCGGTGTTCCTGTTTGCCATCGCCTTGTTGATCGCCGCCGAGCTGGGGCTGTTTTGGGTGCCGGTCTCTGCGGTCAGTGTGGTGCTTCTTTTGTTCGTCTTTTTCACGGCCTTTAACCTGCTGGAGGCGATGTTACCGTCATTGATCTCGCGGGTGGCGCCGGTGGATTGCCGTGGCACGGCCATGGGGTTTTATTCCAGCTCCCAGTTTTTCGGTGCGTTTGTCGGTGGCACGCTGGGTGGCCTGTTGCAGGGACGCTATGGCCTGCATGCCGTGTTCCTGTGCGCGGCAGCCGGTGCACTGCTGTGGCTGTGGCTGGCGGCCTCCATGTCCCGACCGGAAAAACTCAGCAGCGTTATCTACAAGACCGATGTGACTGATGCGGCGGCTGCACGGCGCTTGTCCGAGCAACTGGCAGGTCTTGACGGCGTGGCCGAGGCGGTGGTCGTGGCGGAAGAGGGGGTGGCCTACCTGAAGGTGGATAAACAGGTCTTTGACGAGTCGACACTGCCTTAATTCCGCAGCATTGCGCGGGTAGTTGTCAGTCAAAGCCCATAGCGCCCCATTAAGCCATCGCATAGAATAGGGCGCGGAATGACGCCGCCGGCGCGCGCTTCACACGGACAGTGAAAACCTATCGATAACAGGAGAACAACATGGCACGAGGAGTGAACAAGGTTATATTGATCGGGAACCTGGGCAAGGATCCCGAGGTGCGGTACATGCCAAACGGAAATGCGGTCGCCAACATTACGCTGGCAACCTCGGAATCCTGGAAAGACAAGCAGACCGGTGAGCCGCAGGAAAAGACTGAATGGCACCGCGTGGTGATGTTCCGGCGACTCGGCGAGATTGCCGGCGAGTATCTGAAAAAGGGCTCACAGGTCTATATAGAAGGCAAGCTGCAGACCCGCAAGTGGCAGGACAATAGCGGTAATGATCGCTACACCACCGAGATTGTTGCCGATGAGATGCAAATGCTGGGTGGTCGCGGTGGCGGCGGCAGTGCCGGTTTCCCTGCAGATTCTGCGTCCACGCAGTCAGCGCCGGCACCCGCTGCAGCCTCCGCGCCGGCCGGTGATTTTGATGACGATATCCCGTTCTGAACAGACAGGGACCGCGGTTTCAGGAAAGGCCTGCACTGCAGGCCTTTTTTTATGCGGCCTGGCAAGTTGCCTGCGACCCGCCGGGATGCAAGGGCTTGAGCGATTTATGGTGGGACTAATCACCCTATATTGATAAAAATTCACTCACAGAACCCAACATATTGGGTTCGATATCTGGTTATAATATCCACCGCAACGACCCGATAGGGCCGTTTGCGGACAGAAAAAAACCGAAAACACGCAGCATGCTGTCAATCTACAGTAGGTAATTCCGGCAACCTTTTGATTTCTAATTTGTATGTTCGCAACTGCCCGCTGTCAAATTGGGAATATGAGCTAAGTTACTGTCCAGATAACGTTTTTTTCAAAATTATACTTGACGGATTCGACCTTCCTCCCTATAGTGTCGCGAAGTGGGACTCAGTGGTATTTTGTGGGTTCCAAGGGAGAAAAAGGGGGCGGAATTGTTTAGAGGTGGTAGCGCAGTCAATCTGGATGCGAAGGGGCGTATGGCCCTTCCTACCCGTTACCGTGCTGACCTCATGGAGCGTTGCCAGGGTCACGTGGTCATGACGGTCCACGATGACAGTTGCCTGCTGCTATACCCCCAGCCCGAGTGGGACGAGATCGAACGCAAGCTTGTCCGCCTTCCCAACCAGAACAAACGCACGCGTACCCTGCAGCGCATGTTGCTGGGTCATGCAACCGAGTTCGAGATGGACAAGAACGGGCGGATTCTGATTCCGCCGCGTTTGCGTGAATTCGCCAACCTGGAAAAACGTGTGGTGCTGGCAGGCCTGGGTAACAAGTTTGAAATCTGGAATGAAGAGGCGTGGGAAAGGAATTGCGGTGAATGGGTGTCGGGCGATAGTGATGAAGGTGATATGCCGGATTCACTGGAATCACTGACGCTCTGATCCGTGACACAGGAATATTCACACCAGCCGGTACTCCTCAGGGAAGTACTGGCGGGGCTTTCAATACAACCAGGTGGTATTTACGTTGATGGGACCTTTGGTCGCGGTGGACATGCAGGTGCGATTCTCGCAATGCTTGGACCGGAGGGCAGGCTGCTTGCCATGGACAAGGATCCCGAGGCCGTGCAGTCGGCGACGCAACAGTTTGGCGGAGACCCGCGTTTTGAAATCGAGCAGGGTAGTTTTGTAATGCTGGGTAGCATGCTTGAACAACAGCATTTGCAGGGCCGGGTGAACGGTCTGTTGCTTGACCTCGGTGTTTCCTCGCCGCAACTGGATGATGCCTCCCGTGGTTTCAGTTTTTCCGCAGACGGGCCACTCGACATGCGCATGGATCCCGCGCATGGCGTCAGCGCCGCACAGTGGTTACAGGAAGCGGATGAAGCGGAAATCAGCAAGGTATTGAAGGTCTACGGAGAGGAACGCTTTTCCCGGCGTATCGCGCGCGCCATTATCACACTGCGCAACACGCAACCCCTGCAGTCGACACGCCAGCTCGCCGAGCTGATAGCAGCCGCCGTGCCGGTACGTGAAAAGCACAAGCACCCGGCGACCCGCAGCTTCCAGGCCATTCGTATTTATATCAACCACGAGCTGGATGACGTTGCTGCCGTGCTTGCGCAGGTACCCGATCTGCTGGCACCCCGTGGTCGCATGGTGGTGATCAGTTTTCATTCACTGGAAGACCGCATCGTCAAGCGTTTTATTCGCGACGAGTATCGGGGTGAACAACCCCCGCAGGAGTTTCCGCTGGCCGGTATGGATTACTGTCCGCGCCTGAAGCCGGTGGGCAAGGCTGTTCGTGCCAGTGATGCGGAAGTCGCCGCCAATCCGCGGGCACGCAGTGCGGTGTTACGTGTCGCGGAGCGGCTGCAATGAGCGTGCGTCCACTGAACCTGATCGTGATCCTGCTGGCGCTCGTCATTTCGTCGGTTGGCGTGGTGTATTCAAAACACAAGGCGCGCAAGCTGTTTGTGGAGTGGACGGCGCTGGGTAATGAGCGCGACAACATGGATATTGAATGGGGCCAGTTGCAGCTGGAGCAGAGTACGCTGTCCACCCATGGACGGGTTGAACGTGACGCGCGCGAACAGCTCGGCATGGTGGGTTTGTCTGCGGACAACATGGTGATTCTGAAGCCATGAATTATCGCAGGGATACAGCCGGCTTTAACGGCCGCCGTGCCGTCCTGATTCTATGCATGGGACTGGCGGCCGCAGCACTGCTGTGGCGTGCGGTGTGCCTGCAGGTGCTGGACAAGGAGTTCCTGCTGTCGCAGGCCGATGCACGTCACCTGCGCGTGGTCCCTCTGCCGGCACATCGTGGCAAGATCCTGGACCGCAACGGCGAGCCGCTGGCGATCAGTACGCCGGTTGAATCCGTATGGGTCAACCCGCAGGTGCTCGGTGGTGAACAGCAGCGCATTCCGGAACTGACAAAACTGCTGTCCCTCGACCTCGACAAGGTGCGGGACCTGCTGGCGCGCCGTGCAGACCGGGAATTCATTTATCTGGAGCGCCATATCAGTCCGGCTCTGGCCGGGCAGGTCGCGGCACTGAAAATTCCGGGTGTCCACCTGCAGCGCGAATACCGTCGCTATTATCCGGACGGCGAGGTGACTGCGCACGTGACGGGTTTTACCAACATCGATGACGTGGGCCAGGAAGGCATTGAGCTGGCCTATGAAGAGTGGCTGGGTGGCGAGCCCGGTGCCAAGCGTGTCGTCAAGGATGGCAACCACCGCACCATCGAGGACGTGGAAGGGATCAGCCGGCCACACCCCGGCAAGGACCTGGTGCTCAGTATCGATCGCCGCATCCAGTACCTTGCCTATCGCGAGCTGAAGGCGGTCATGCAGGAGCACCAGGCGCGTGCGGCGTCCGCCGTGGTGCTGGATGTTAACAGCGGCGAGGTCATCGCGATGGTTAATCAGCCCTCGTTCAATCCGAACAACCGTCAGCAATTACGCAGTTCCAGCATGCGCAACCGTGCCGTCACGGATGTCTTCGAACCGGGTTCTACCATGAAGCCGTTCATTGTCGCGAGCGCGCTGGAAAGCGGGCGCTACCAGCCGGATACAGCGGTGAGTACTTCGCCGGGCTGGATGCGTGTCGGTGTGAATTCGGTGCGTGACGTGCATGACTATGGCCAGCTGGATGTGTCCGGGGTCATCCGCAAGTCCAGTAATGTCGGTATTTCCAAGATTGCGCTGTCGCTGCCCGCTGAAGAGATCTGGAGCCTGTTGTCGGAGCTCGGGTTCGGTGCGCAAACCTTCAGTGGTTTTCCCGGCGAGGCCTCCGGCCTGTTGTCCTACCACGGTGGCTGGAATGCCATCGAGACCGCGACCCTGTCATTCGGTTACGGCGTGTCCGTCACACCACTGCAGCTGGCACAGGCCTATGCGGTGCTGGCTACGGGCGGGATCAAGCGTTCGATAACCTTCCTCCGGGAAGGCGAGGTGAGCGAAGAGCGCCGCGTACTGCCGGCGGCTGTCGCGCGGCAGGTCCGCGATATGCTGGAGCAGGCGGTGGGCCCTGATGGCACGGCGCCACAGGCGCGAGTGGCCGGTTACCGCGTTGCCGGCAAAACCGGCACAGTGAAGAAATCGACTGCCGGTGGTTATTCAAAGAACAAGTACCTGGCCGTGTTTGCCGGCATGGCACCGGCCAGTGATCCGCGTTTTGCCATGGTCGTAATGGTCGATGATCCCTCCAACGGCAAATACTACGGTGGACAGGTGGCTGCACCGGTGTTTTCAAGGGTCATGGCCGGTGCGCTGCGCTTGATGGCTGTTCCCCCTGATGATGTGCCGTTGCTGGAAACGCGCATCGTCGCGCAGGAGGAGCCCGCATGATGACGGCAGAGTTAATGGCTGCAGCGCATTCCCTGGGTGGATTGTTGCGTGACCTTGACGGGGTCAGGGTCAAGCGGGATGTGGCTGTGACGGGGCTGGCGATTGACAGCCGCAAGGTACAGGCGGGCGATCTTTTCATGGCGGTGGCCGGTACCCATACACACGGCTTGCGGCATGCACGACAGGCGATTGCGCTGGGTGCGGTGGCCGTCGCCTGGGAGCCCGTCAGTGGCGATGCCGGCCTGGCGGAAACGGCCGCCCTGTTGCCGGTACCGGTCGTCGCGGTGGCCAATCTGGGACAACGGGTCGGCGAGATCGCGGACCGTTACTACGGCCACCCGTCGCGCGGCCTGTTCACGATCGGCGTGACCGGTACCGATGGCAAAACCTCGTGCAGCCATTTTATTGCGCAGGCGCTGAACAGTGATGATCGTCGTTGTGGTGTGATTGGAACGCTCGGCTATGGCCTGTATGACGAATTGTCAGCAGCGACACACACGACGCCGGATGCGTTGACGGTACAGCAGACGCTGTGTTCCCTGCTGAAAGCCGGTGCACGCTGTGTTGTTGCAGAGGTTTCCTCACACGCCATGGACCAGGGACGGGTGCGTGGCGTGACTTTTGATCTGGCCGTGTTGACCAACCTGACGCGTGACCATCTGGATTATCACGGTGATGTCGAGTCCTATGCGGATGCCAAGCGCAAGCTGTTTCATGCCGACGGTTTGCGCTATGCCGTGATCAATGCCGATGACGCGTTCGGCAGCGCCTTGCTGGGCGACATCCCGCCGGGGGTTGCACCGATTGCCTACCGCCTGGAGAACGATCCCTTCAGGACGCGTTTTCCGGCGCAGTGGGTGATCGGGCGCAATCTGCAGTGTGACGTCAGCGGGCTCGGTATGGACGTTTATACACCATGGGGCAGTGGCTCCTTGCAGTGCGGATTACTGGGGCGTTTTAATGCCAGCAACCTGCTGGCAGCGCTTGCCAGCCTGTGTGTGACCGGTCTGCCGTTCGCAGAGGCGCTGAAACGACTCGCACAAACGCGCACCGTGCCGGGTCGCATGGAACGTTTTGACATGGGCGCCGGGCGGCCGCTGGCGGTGGTGGATTTCGCACATACTGCCGCGGCGCTGGAAGCCGTGTTGCGCTCCCTGCGTGCACATTGCCGCGGCAAACTGTGGTGTGTGTTTGGTGCCGGCGGTGACCGTGATCGTGGCAAGCGTTCATTGATGGGCGCGGTTGCCGAACGCCATGCCGATGCCATCGTGCTCACCGATGACAATCCGCGCACTGAAGATGCGGGGAAAATTATCAGCGATATCCGTTCCGGATTAAAGCAACCCGCTGCCGTGCATGTCGAGCATGATCGCGCGCACGCCATCGGCTGGGCCTTGCAGCATGCCGCTGCAGACGACATTGTGCTGATCGCCGGCAAGGGCCATGAAACGGTACAGATTATCGGTAACCGGGCGGTGCCATTCAGCGATCGCGAACGCGTCCGCGCCATTGCGCGGGAATGGTCTCGATGATGGCCATGCACCTGTCAGAGGCTGCGCAGGTGCTGGATGCACGCCTGGCGGGCGACAATGTTGCCTTTCGCGGCATCAGTACCGACACCCGCAAGCTGCAGCCGGGTTCACTGTATTTCGCCCTGCAGGGCCCCAATTTCGACGGTCATGCCTTTATTGATGACGCGCGTGATCAGGGTGCGGCTGCCGCCGCCGTGAGCCGGCCCTGCGAGTCGTCACTGCCGCAAATGCAGGTCATGGATACACGTCTGGCGCTGGGCCAGCTGAGCGCCTTCTGGCGTCAACAGTTTTCCCTGCCGGTGGTGGCAATCACCGGCAGCAACGGCAAGACCACGGTACGGACCATGAGCGAGTCGATCCTCTGTGCCTGCGGCCGGACGCTGTCAACGCAGGGCAACCTGAACAATGACATCGGCTTGCCACTGACGCTGGCACGCCTGGGTCCCGATGATCAATACGCGGTGCTGGAAATGGGGGCCAACCATCGTGGCGAGATCGACTACCTCGCCGGGTTGGCGCGACCGACGATCGCCGTGGTCACGAATGCGGGTCCGGCACACCTGGAAGGATTTGGCGATCTGGAAGGCGTGGCCAGGGCAAAAGGTGAATTGTTCACCCGCCTGGATGCCGATGGTACGGCTGTTATCAATGCCGATGATGACTACGCCCCGCTGTGGCGCTCGCTGGCCAGTCACTGCCGCATTGTGGAATTCGGCCTCGATGCGGAGGCCGCGGTGACGGCCGAGTGGGCCGGTGATAGCCGCGGCAGCGATGTTCGCCTGCGGGCGGCACAGGGCGAGACTGAATTTCGCCTGCCGTTGCCCGGCAGGCACAACGTCATGAACGCACTGGCAGCCAGTGCCGCTTCGCTGGCGGCCGGTGCAGACCTGGCTGCAGTCAGGCACGGGCTGGAGTCACTGTCGCCGGTTGCAGGCCGCTTCACGGTCCATTCACTGCCCGGTGATATCACGCTGATCGACGACACCTACAATGCGAATCCTGAATCATTGCAGGCGGCGCTGGATGTGCTGGCGCTTGCAGACAGTGACAGCTGGCTGGTGCTTGGCGATATGGGTGAACTCGGCGCAACAGCAGCCGGGCTGCATGCAGCGGCCGGTCGCATGGCGCGTGCCGCCGGCATCACGCGGCTTTACGG
>JBATFE010000333.1:0-3760 GCA_049664445.1 Gammaproteobacteria bacterium | reverse complement strand
ATATCCGGCCCGGTAACGGGGACTCCGGGACCGAGGCAAACTATGCTGTGTACAGTGATCCGGGCGGGCTGTCTCCGGCATGGCTTGTCACCCGCATGACCGAACGCTATGTCCAGCAATTGATCATTGCTATCCGCAAACATCTCAATAACACGCAAACCAGATGAGGCCGATTCGATTCAAATCACCTTGTCCATACCGGCACTTCTCATTTTATGAGGTACATGTAGAGGCCAAGCAGGCCCAGCGTCATGGCGATGCCAATCAAACCCAACACGATTGTAATTACATGATTATTTCGCCAGCCGCGGATTATCCAGTAGCTTTCCAGTCCGATGAAGCCGGCTGCTGCACCAAAGGCAATAAAAAGTCCCTTGGGTCCAATATTCGAGGACACGATGAATACAATGTAAAAGACAAAGGCCACACCCACCGGGGTCAGCGAAAATAACCAGTCCTGTACCTCGCCGGGGCCCCTGTGGGTCGTGATCAGCTTGTTAAGCTTGTTACTTTTTCCCATTTTCTCCTCCCTCAATGCAATAAACGTCCAATTTTATCAAAAGACGAAATGCAGTTATTGACCGAGATCAATTACTATGCGCAGACGGTCATGAAGGCCGACAGAATTATCGATCGAACCCGACTCTACAGGCCGCCCGATGACAGTGGTATACCTCTAATGTAATCGGCTGTTGAATAATCATTTTACGCAGATCTGGAAATAACTATTCGCTGTCATGTCACCGTCAGATTCACACATGCTGGAGCGCAGCGATCTGCCGGAATATCTCACGGAAATCGTGATCGTCATCATCTCGCTCGGTCTATATGCCTTCATCAAGCTGACGGGGGAGGTGATAAACGGCGAGACAACGGGTTTTGATCAGCAACTGCTGTTGATGTTGCGCAACCCGGATAATCTTGCCGACCCGGCGGGTCCGGAGTGGCTGGAGGTTGTTGTTCGTGACCTGACCGCACTGGGCGGCGTCATCACCCTGGGTATGCTGACCCTTGCAGTGTGCGGCTATTTCCTGCTGCAGCACAAGCCGCGCATGTCACTCTTCGTGTTGCTTTCAATCGCGGGCGGATCACTCTTCAACAGTCTGCTCAAGGAATTCTTCGAGCGCCCGCGGCCTGATCTCGTGCCGCATTCGACCGCAGCCGCCATGAGCAGCTTTCCCAGCGGTCACGCCATGATGGCTGCGGTGGCGTTTTTGACGCTGGGTGCGCTGCTGGCACATGCGAGCAGCAAGCTCAGTATCAAGCTCTATATCCTGGGCTGGTCATTGCTGTTGACCCTGCTGGTTGGCGTCAGCAGGGTCTATCTCGGAGTTCACTGGCCAACGGACATTATCGCCGGCTGGATTGCCGGTGGCGTCTGGGCATTGCTCTCGCTGCTTGCCAGCCGCTGGTTCGTGTCCGCTTCACCGCCAGGTTGAACTTCGCAATCTCCCGCTGGCCGATGATATTTTCCCGAATGTGTTAATCGGGCATGACGACCTGTTCATTCCAGTCTGCGGGCTGTGCCGGATCAAGCAATTTCATTATATGTTTGAACGCGGCCTGCAGGTGCTCGTTAGCCGCTGTTGACAGCGGCAGGCCGAGACCAAATTCGTAGCCGCGGATGGACAGCAGCCAGGCTGGCGGTGGGGCGCAGCCGTTGACCTGGCGATACACAGACAATAATGCCTGCGGGCTCATGGCATGCGTGGTGTAGCTGTCGTCCCGTTGCGGCTGCAGACGCACAAATTCGAACGGTGCGTATGCCGAGGTGCTGGCATCCACGAACAGCACGCGCTGGCGGCCTTCGAGATCGATGGCGTGTTCTATCTGCAGCTGGAAGTCGGTGAGCAGGTCGACACCATCAAGGGCCTTGTGCTGCAATAACTCGTACATCGCCGGTCCGAGCGCATCATCGCCACGTGATGGATTCCCCCAGGTGAAAACCAGGTCCGGATGATGCACGGGCTGCAACATGTCAAGCGACATGAAAAAAAATGTACAGAATCACCGTTCAGGAAACAGTACGCTGTATCTCTCCCGTGACACTTTTCTCGAGCCTGTCGACGACTTCCTGTTTCTCGTTCAGCAGCGTGATTTCCAGCGGCATTTTGCCCATCGCATGCGTCGCGCACGACAGGCACGGATCATAGGCACGGATCGCGACTTCGATCTGGTTCAACAGCGGTTCGGTCAACTGCTTGCCGTCGAGGTAGCTGTTCGATACCTGGCGAATGGACTCGTTCATCGCCTGGTTGTTATTGGTGGTGGAGACGATCAGGTTGGCCTTGTTGACGATGCCGTCATCATCGATCTCGTAGTGGTGAAACAGCGTACCGCGGGGTGCTTCCAGTACGCCGATGCCGCAGCTTTGCAGTGCACCCTTGTTGACCAGTTCGGTACCGCTGATGTCGGGGTCCAGCAGCAGTTCCCTGATGGCCTCTGTGCAGTACAGCAGTTCGATCAGGCGCGCCCAGTGGAACGCGAGCGAGGCATGTACAGGGCGACCGTGACCGGCTTCCACAAAGAGTTTGCGCTGCTGTTCGGCAAGTGGCGTACTGAAATAATCGCAGTTGTTGACGCGCGCCAGCGGTCCGACCCGGTACCAGCCATGCTCCGCACCGAGGGACTCGATGAATGGAAACTTCATGTAGCTCCAGTTCTTCACGCCTTCGCGGATGTAGTCGCTGTAGCGGGTGTAATCGACATGGTCGAATATCATGCCACCCTCCGCGTCCTTCGCGCGCAGTCCGCCGTGGTAGATATCGAATTCGCCGTTCGCACCGATCATGCTCAGCATGTTGCTGTCGATGCTGGCAAAGGCCATGTGGTAGTCGAGCTGCTCGAAGAAAATGCGCTTGATCAGTTCGACCGCGTCCTGTCCCCACTGCACCATCTGCTCGATATCTTTTTGCAGGTAGTCGATTTCCTCGCGGTTCAGCGATTTGTTGACGCCGCCCGGGATTGCACCGGTGCCGTGAATGCGCTTGCCGGCGGTAAGACGAATGACTTCCTGGCCATACTTGCGTAACAGCACGCCCTGTTTGGCGATCTCCGGGTGGTCCTCGATCACGCCGATGATATTGCGGTGGCGCACTTCGTCGTCAAAACCGAACAACAGGTCAGGTGAGCAGAGGTGGAAAAAATGCAGCGCATGGGACTGCAGGGTCTGCCCGTAGTGCATCAGTCGACGGATCTTCTCGGCTGTCGGTGTCAGCTGTGTCGTACCGACCAGCATGTCGGTGGCCTTGGCAGCAGCAAGGTGATGACTCACCGGGCAAATGCCGCAGAGTCGCTGTACCAGCACCGGCAGTTCCCAGTAGGGCCTGCCCTGGATGAACTTTTCGAAGCCGCGGAATTCGACGATGTGCAGTCGTGCCTGCCTGATATGCAGGTTCTCATCCTGTAACAGTGTGACCTTGCCGTGACCCTCAACACGGGTCAGTGGCTCGATCACGATACGTTCAAGTTTTTCCGGGTTGGCGGCGGTTTCGAGGTTTGATGGCATCAGCGTGTCCCGAGGATTGATAATTCAGCAGTGTGGTCAGGGTGGCCAATGTACAGCAAACCGTCTTTTTGGCCAGACTTAATCATAATGGATCTGCTCATAGGGGAAACTGATCGGCTTGCCTTCGATCACTTCCGTCAGGAAGGTCCAGATCGCATCGGCGGTTGGCGGGCAACCGGGCAGGAAATGGTCGACCATGACCACCTCGTGAATCGGGTGCACCTTGTTCAGCAGCATCGGGATTTCCACGTC
>JBATFE010000332.1:0-1703 GCA_049664445.1 Gammaproteobacteria bacterium | reverse complement strand
CGGCGAGCATTTCAATGGACAGCGGGATATGGTCGGAATACTTGTGAATAATGCTTTTCAGGCGGAAGCCTTCAAGAAATTCGTCCTCGCCCTCACGCAGATGCAGCACCACCTCGGTGCCACGCCGCGCCTTCTCCACCGTTTCCAGGGTAAATTCACCGTCGCCGGCAGAGATCCAGCGTACACCGTGTTCGGCACCGAGGCCGGCACGGCGCGTGGTCAACGTTACCTTGTCAGCAACGATGAACGAGGAATAGAAACCCACGCCAAACTGGCCAATCAACTGGCTGTCCCTGGCCTCGTCTCCTGTGAGGGATTCAAAAAACTGGCGGGTTCCGGACTTGGCGATGGTGCCGATATTGTCAACCACGTCGTCGCGCGTCATACCCACACCGGTGTCAGTGACTGTAATCGTCCGCGCTTCCTTGTCAAAATCAACCCGAATACGCAGCTCGGTATCACCGTCGTAGAGGGTGTCATTGGCGAGTGCTTCAAAGCGGAGCTTGTCGCAGGCATCCGAGGCGTTGGAGATCAGCTCGCGCAGGAAGATTTCCTTGTTGGAATACAGCGAGTGAATCATCAGCTGCAGCAGCTGCTTGACTTCGGTTTGAAATTCGAGGGTTTCTTTCTGGCTATCGACCGTCATGCGTGCAAATTCCTCTAATTGGCTGGTTGTAAACCACTAGTTGGGGTCTGCTGCCGGTTTTTCAAGGCCGGGCCAACAATTCCCTCGTGGCCCAGCAACCAGTATTTGCGGTCAAGCTCACGGCCCTCGGTGCACCCGGAATAGCCGCCGATGCCCGCCGCAGCGACGACACGGTGGCAGGGCACGATAATGGACACCGGGTTGCGGCGACAGGCGTTGCCGACTGCACGGGCACCACTGCCAAGGCGGGCAGCCAGTTCACCGTAGGTTAGCGTCTCACCCGCCGGAATCCGCGTCAGTGCCTCCCAGACGCGGCACTGGAAGACCGTACCCTGCATCTCCAGCGGCAGGGTGAAGCGATGTTCGGGATTGGTGAAGAACTGTTCAAGCTGTGTCGAGACCTGCCGCCCGAATGCGCTCGCTGTCGCCTTGAGCGGAACCGCCTGGTCAACATAGTCGAGCCGGGTAACACGTTTGTCCCGGTAACGAACGCCCAGCCTGCCAAGGGGTGACTCCAGCACACAATCGTAGCGCTTTTCAGTCTTCAGCTGCAGCACTGTAATACCCCCCAAAAAAAACGGGTACCCGTTTGCGGATACCCGTTTATTCTAGCCGTTAATTGCCTGTGCTGCGCAAATCAGAGCTTTTCCTTGATACGTGCTGACTTGCCGGACAGTTCGCTCAGGTAGTAGAGCTTGGCGCGACGTACCTCGCCGCGGCGCTTGACCTTGATAGAGCCAATGGCAGGACTGTGTGTCTGGAAGACACGCTCAACGCCCTCGCCATGTGAAATCTTGCGCACGGTAAAGGCCGAGTTCATGCCACGGTTACGCTTGGCGATCACCACACCTTCAAATGCCTGCAGTCGTTCGCGGGTGCCTTCCTTGACCTTGACCTGTACGGTGACGGTATCTCCCGGGCTGAATTCCGGAATATCCTGTTTCATCTGCTCCTGCTCAAGTTGTGCGATTATGTTGCTCATGACTGATCCTCTGGGTTCTGATAATGGGCTATTGATCACTCAATTGCCCGACTCGTGCTCACTGATAAATTCGTT
>JBATFE010000331.1:0-1933 GCA_049664445.1 Gammaproteobacteria bacterium | reverse complement strand
ATCCATGTGTATTAGGCACAGGGTGCTCGCTGTATTCGATCACAAAGCTTATCGCTTGCCGGACAACATAATCCGGCGCGTCGTGACGGTCTCGAGGGTTTTGTATTTTCAGATCAAAGTAGGATGTATGTGTATCAATATATCTCAAGACGACGTAATTCCAATCTCGATCAAGAACCTCAACTTCGGTGTTATCCATGTTCACCGCTGAGTGATACGGCACATAGTCTGACTGAGCACCCCTGTTCTCAATATACGAGCTAACATCATGATATTCTGTATGCAAGAGTAAATCGCTGGAATCTAAAAGCCAATCAGACTCTCCATTACTCAAAGCTATCGCTGCAGTATGCATAGGATCGATAACATGTCCTTTAAACTCGGAGCTGCTTTCAACTGACCGCAACCATTCGTAGTGTTCGAAATAGGCATCGTCTCCATAGAGCATCTGATGGCCGGCTACCGAGTCAATGTAATCGCTTGCCCAATCCAGGAACGGACTTAGCTGCACACCATGATGAGGCGTATCAATCGTCACAAAGGTATCCACACCCATTGCTTCATGCTCCTGAACAAACATAGTGCGCGCAACAATACCTCCCATCGATCCACCAATTATCGCCAGTTCATAATCCGGATGCCCGTCACCGTCTCTGTCGATAACACCATTGGACGATAGTATGCCATCCATATACCGAATGAACTCGGCCAAGTTGTCTGCGTTATCTTTGAGATCTGCTTCACCGTCGACATAGTCAAAAACAATAATGTCATACCCTAAATCTGTCAGTGGTTGTGTAATCATGCCCAAATCGTTGCTCAAGTCCTCAACAGGATGACCCTCATTAACCGTATCATAGCCCTTGACCACAATGACCAGCTTATCTAATTCATCGGTTACTCGCCATGCGCTTAAGAAACCAGAATGTCCATTTACCGGATCTCTGTCGTACACAGTATCTGATGCTAAAGCGGTCTCAGATGCAGTCAATGCGACAAATAAAATGGTCGAAGTAACTAAGCAAATATTCAACGTGCATTTCATTTTATGCCTCCGGAATCCTGGTGACAGTATACCGAGTTAATCTGCGTTTCATGTGAATTTGAGTCTAAAGCCTAGATCCTGTTAGATCGCAATCAGATAGATCATAGTGATGACAGTCCTCATATTAGAGCAGATATATGTTCTGGCTGGTATTCGCTGAATGGGAATCCCTGCTGATGCCGGATTTTCTGTGCCTGGTGAGCGGCCGGAATGAGAAGTACAGTTGCCAATCATATGCCATGGCCAGACGGCTGGCGAGCGTCCTCGGTATTACAAAGCACGCACAGAAACCCGATGATGGTACCTGCTGAACGGCAACTCTTGGACCGTATCCGGAAGTTTAAGTCGCACCCTTACCCGGCATAGTCAGATCGCTTGCAGTTCTTAGTCTCATGGTTTACCAAAACAAGGCATCACTATGCCATTCGTCTGCTATTGATCGTCCCCGATGACTGGTTGAACGCTAGGCTATTTCAAACTATTGCGGATGAATCTCATGGCCCTCTCCTCCATCTTCTTCTGGTCGACCGGCCGGCACTCCGGCTTTACGAAGGTGCCCTCGGGGATCTGCGAGGACTCCAAGCGCTCAAACTCGGTGACCTCCATGGTCTCGGTCTTGACCGACACCTTGTTGGATTGCAGGTTGGTGAGACGCACAACGTTCTTGTGCTTCAGGACCACTCCGGTAACCTCTGCGTCCCAGGTCGCCAACATGGCATCGATGTACTCGAACCCGGTCTGGCCCATCATCTCAACCCAGCGGCGCTCCAGCGCCGGTAGCTCCAGCACCGAGGTCATCCAAACGTCGTCAGTCTGCTCCACCGAGTATTCGAACTTCATGATCAACACGCGACCCTTCGCGCCGAATTTCGTGGCCAAGCGCAGATG
>JBATFE010000330.1:0-12314 GCA_049664445.1 Gammaproteobacteria bacterium | reverse complement strand
CCTTTAATCAGGTGCCCTTTCTTTGTTAACCAGCTACCGGCACCGCACAGCCTGACACACCACAATGGCTATTTCCCGAGAGACTGATCATGTTACTGGCAATACGAGAACGCATTATGGGTGTTGTGGGATGGGTCATCCTCGGCATCCTGTTTGTTACATTCGCATTCTTTGGACTCAATTCCTATCTGCAGAGCAGTGCAGCCAACTACGCCGCTGCCGTGAATGACCAGGAAATCTCACTGGCACGTCATCAACGGGCCTACCAGCAGCTCAGAACACGCATGGCGGACATGCTTGGAGAAAATTTTGATCCATCGCAACTGGATGAAGACATCCTCAAGGCAAACGCACTGCAGCAATTGATCAATGAGGAACTGCTCTTGCAGGCGGCTGACTCGGAAGGCTTCGCGGCCAGCAATCAACTGGTTGCGGCTCAGATCAATGCAATCGATGCGTTCAGGGAAGACGGCGTCTTCTCAAAAGCACTCTATGAACGCGTGCTGGGTTACCAGGGGATACGCCCATCTGAATTTGAATACAACCTGAAACAGGAAATCATTACCAACCAGTTCCGGGAAGCGATCAAACGGACTGCCGCCGCAACAGCAGAGGCCCTGAGCCAGGCCTACAGACTGGAAGGTCAACAACGCCAGTTCAACTACATTGTTCTGCCACTGCAATCATTCAGCGAGTCACTGGCAATCACAGACCAGGAGATCGAGGACTATTATGCCTCGCATCCCGAGACCTTCATGACGCCGGAGCGGGTCAAACTCCAGTACCTGGAACTCGATGCAGCAACCCTGGATCCGGGTATTGATGTCGACGAGCAGGCACTGCAGGCGCTCTATGATGAACAATCCGCAAAGTATGTCACCCCGGAAGAGCGGCAAGCGCGACACATTCTGGTGGCCTTGCTGCCGGATGCCGATGAGACGGTAACGGCAGCAGCACTGGAAAAGTCCCGGGATATCGTTGCACGACTCGACGCCGGTGAATCCTTCGAGGATCTGGCAAAAGAGCTGTCAGATGACCCGGGGTCTGCTGCCAGTGGCGGCGATCTTGGCTTTTTCGGACGCGGCGTGATGGATCCCGGATTTGAAAATGCAGTTTTTGGCTTGCAAAAAGGTGAGCGCAGCCAACCGGTGAAATCGGCATTTGGCTACCACATCATTGAACTGCTGGACATCAAGCCAGAGGTCGCCATACCCCTGCAGGATGTCCGTGATGATCTGACCACGCAGCTGCTTGCCGAAGAACGCAACGATATGTTTTACGAGCGCTTCGAAACCCTTTCCAGCCTCGCCTTTGAACAGCCAGACACCCTCGCGGGAGCAGCCGATGCCCTGCAACTGGAACTCGGGGAGTCCGACTGGGTCAGCAAAAGGGGAGGGGCTGGAATCGCAGAACACAGTGCCATTGTTGAAGCCGCTTTCAGTGAGGATGTACTGCTTAATGGTAACAACAGCGCACCTGTAGAAATCGCTCCGGATCATGTCGTCGTCATACGCGTACTGGAACACCAGGAAGCCTCGCAGCAAGCCCTGGAGCAGGTCAGGGCTGATGTCGAACAACTGGCCCGGGAGCAGAAGGCACGTGAGCTTGCCGAGGCCAGGGGCAAGGAACTACTGGCCAGGCTTGATACGGGCGAGACGACACTGGATAGCATCGCTGCTGCCGAAAAGGTGACCAATAACAGCACCGGGCTGATTCTGCGCAACGCCACCGAACCCGCACGTGAAATAGTCGCTACTGCCTTTTCACTGAAGGCGCCCGCTGAGGGTGAAACAGTCTACGACGGCCGTTCAACACGCAGTGGCGATTACGTGATTATTGCACTCGACCAGATCAAGGAAGGCAATCTCTCGGAGCTTCCCGAGACTGCACGCCAGCAGGCATGGCGCGGCTTGAGCCGTCTCCAGGGCGAGGCCGAAATGGCAGCGGTGATGACGGTCCTCAGGGACCAGGCCGTAATTTTTATACCGTCATCCCCTGACCAGTAACATCCCGTTACCGTGTCAATTGCCAGGAAACTGCTTCTCCTGAAGCTTCATTGGCAGATCATGATCGCACTGGTACTGGCCGTCATAGCCGGCCAGTTGACGGGCGTGGAAAGCGCACTCTTCGGTATCCGCTTTTTCGACATCTATACCTTCCTCGGCACGATATTCATGAATGCCCTGAAGATGCTGATTGTCCCGCTGGTGTTCTCATCCATCATTACAGGCATCGCCGGCATCGGCGATAGCGGTGCCATGGGCCGGCTTGGTGGCAAGACACTGCTGTACTACCTCGTCACCAGCATGCTGGCCATTCTCGTGGGTCTGACACTGGTGAATCTCGTCTCACCCGGTATTGTCAACGGACAACCGGCCAGTGAGGTCGTGGCACTGTCGGAGGAATCCACGGCTGATATTGCAAGCCGTGTCGAGGGACGCGGAGCAGGTGATGTAGTGGACATCTTCATCCGCATGGTGCCGACCAACGTTATCGCGGCAGCGGCAGAGGGCAGAATGCTGGGGCTGATTTTCTTCAGCCTGTTGTTCGGCTACTTCATGACACGCATTGCCGGTCCCCCGGGACAGGTGCTGAAAGATTTCTGGCAGGGTGTCTTCGAGGTCATGATGAAGATCACAGACTGGGTGATGCAATTTGCACCCATCGGGGTGTTCGCGCTGGTCGCCAAGGTGGTCGCCTCAACCGGATTTGCGGCCTTTGAACCATTAATGGCCTTTTTCTTCACGGTACTCGGCGCACTGGCCATCCACCTGCTGCTGGTGCTGCCCCTGCTGCTGCGTTTCGTGGCCGGCGTCAGCCCGCTGCGCCACTTCCAGGCGATGTCGCCGGCCCTGCTGATGGCTTTCTCGACCGCCTCATCCTCTGCCACCCTGCCGGTCACCATGGAATGCGTGGAAAAACGGGCCGGCGTCTCCAACCAGACCACCAGCTTTGTTTTGCCGCTGGGTGCGACCGTCAACATGGACGGGACTGCCCTGTATGAATGCGTGGCGGCGATGTTCATTGCCCAGGCCTACGGCCTTGAACTGAGTTTCGCGACACAGTTTACCGTGGTACTGGTGGCCTTGCTGACGTCGATTGGCGTGGCGGGCATACCGGCGGCCAGCCTGGTGGCGATTACCATCATCCTCACTACGATCGGACTGCCGCTGGAGGCCGTTGGCCTGATCCTGGCGGTGGACCGGGTGCTGGACATGTGCCGCACCAGTGTCAATGTCTTCAGCGATTCCTGCGGCGCAGTTATTATCGGGCGACTCGAGGGCGAGACAGAAATCCTGGCCAACAAGCCGAACCAGTTTCTATGAAAATAATACTCTCGCCAGGACGCAAGGAACGCAACGTTATAAGTACTGTTAAATAATTTTTCTTACTTTGCGTCTTTGCGAGAGTCGTTATAACGTTACCGGTTGGGAACAAACCACATGCCTACTCAAGTGGCGCCATGCCCACCGTGTTGTAGCCACCGTCCACATAGGTAATCTCGCCGGTAATACCCGCGGCAAGGTCGGAACACAGGAAGGCCGCTGCATTGCCGACATCTTCAATCGTGACGTTACGCTTTAACGGTGCCGTGTATGCAAACACATCCAGCATCTTGCGAAAATTGCTGATACCGGCAGCGGCCAGTGTTCTGATCGGGCCCGCAGAGACCGCATTCACCCTGATCCCGTCACTACCGAGGCTCTGCGCCAGATAACGTACATTGGCCTCCAGGCTGGCCTTGGCAATACCCATCACGTTGTAGTTGGGTATCGTCTGTACTGCGCCGAGGTAACTCATGGTGAGCAGGGCACCGTTGCGCCCCTGCATCAGTGGACGGCCCGCCTTGGCGAGTGCGGCAAAACTGTAGGAACTGATGTCATGTGCAATACGGAATCCCTCGCGGGTGACGCAATCGAGATACTCACCGGCCAGCTGGTCAGCCGGCGCAAAGGCCACTGAATGCACGATGATATCCAGCCCGTCCCAGTGTTTGCCCAGTGCCGCGAATAAATCATCAATTTGTTGATCACTGCTGACGTCGCAGGGGAGCACAATGTCAGAGTCGCATTCGCGGGCCATTTTTGTCACGCGTTCGCCGAGTTTTTCAGTCGGGTAGCTGAAAGCAAGCTCTGCGCCTTCACGCAACATTGCCCGGGCAACACCCCAGGCAATCGATCGATTGCTCGCAAGTCCGACAATAAGCGCACGTTTTCCGCTCAAGAATCCCATAGCAGCACCTTGAATCCAGTATGAAGAGGGTATCAGGGTTCCCGGAAAGACCATCTACCGGAAACCGTGACGCTACGGTACCGGAAAATGGCGGCAACGTGAAGGGGTTGAAAGTTATGAATCCCCGCACGACGACCCTTATAATGCCCGGCCATGTCCACTCTTCATGACCGTCTCTTCACAAGCAGCCTGATTTCTCCTGCAGGAAGGGCGGTGCTGACTATTGCCCTGGCGAGTATCTGGCTGCTTGCCTGTGACGACCAGCCATGGAACCGTCCGTACCCTGATGCCAGTGCACATGAAAACGTTTTCTACTCCTTATTCCAGGAACGACCCAAGCATCTTGATCCGGCACAATCGTACAGTTCCAATGAGGCCACCTTTACCGGACAAATCTATGAACCGCCACTGCAGTACCACTACCTGAAACGTCCCTATGAGCTGATGCCGTTGACGGCGACCGAGGTGCCGGTCGCCAGCTACCTGGATGCCGACGGCAAGGTACTGCCGGACAATACCAGCGCCGATGATATTGCCTGGAGTATCTACGACATCCACATAAAGCCCGGCATCATGTACCAGCCACACCCGGCATTTGCCCGGGATAAACTGGGGGCTATGCGCTACCATCACCTCGGCGCCGATGCGTTATCAGGTATCCATGTGCTGGGCGATTTCAGGCACACCGGTAGCCGTGAATTGACTGCTGACGATTACGTCTACCAGATCAAGCGGCTCGCACACCCGCAACTGCATTCGCCGATATTTGGCCTGATGAGCGAGTACATCGTGGGCCTCGAAGCGTATGCAGACACACTGAAGAGCGCCTGGGAAGAAGTGGCCAACGGCAAGGAACAGGGCGTCTATCTGGATCTGACAAAGTACCCGTTGGAAGGTGCCGGGGTTATCGATCGCTATACCTACCGCATCAAGGTCAGCGGCAAATACCCGCAGCTGCTGTACTGGCTTGCGATGCCGTTCTTCGCACCCGTGCCACAGGAGGCGGATCAATTCTATTCACAACCGGGAATGAAACAGCGCAACATCACACTGGACTGGTACCCGGTCGGCACCGGTCCCTACATGCTCACGATCAACAATCCCAATCGCCAGATGGTGATGCAGCGCAATCCGAATTTTCACGGCGAAAGCTATCCCGTGGAGGGTGCAGCAGGCGACCGGGAGGCTGGGCTGCTGGATGATGCCGGCAAACCGCTGCCGTTCATTGACAAGGTCATCTTCAGCCTGGAGAAGGAAACCATCCCCTACTGGAACAAGTTCCTGCAAGGCTACTATGACATCTCCGGCATATCCTCTGACAGCTTTGACCAGGCCATCAATATCGGCAGCGGCGGTGAGGTCACACTCACGGATGGCATGCTCAAGCAGGGCATCGAGCTGAACACGGCCGTCTCCACCTCGATCTTCTATACCGGTTTCAACATGCAGGACCCGGTGGTCGGCGGGAATTCCGGGGCCGCGAGAAAACTCCGTCAGGCGATTTCCATCGCCATTGATTTCGAGGAGTACATCTCGATCTTTTTAAACGGTCGTGGCATACCGGCACAGGGTGTCATCCCTCCAGGCATTTTTGGTTACGAAGCGGGTGAGAGTGGCATCAACAATTATGTCTACAAGGCAAGCCGTCATGGCCCGGTGCGACGGTCCATAGAAGAGGCCCGCCAGTTACTCGCCGATGCCGGCTATCCGGAAGGCCGTGATATCAACACCGGCAAACCGCTGGTGTTGCATTTTGATACCGCACAGACAGGCCCGGACGCCAAGGCACAGCTCGACTGGCTGATGAAACAGTTTGACAAGCTGAACATCCAGCTAGTCATCCGCGGCACCGACTACAATCGCTTCCAGGAAAAGATGCTGAAGGGCACCGCGCAGATCTTCCAGTGGGGCTGGAATGCCGATTATCCGGACCCCGAAAACTTCCTGTTCCTTCTCTATGGCCCGAACAGCAAGCTTGGGCATAATGGCGAAAATGCGGCCAACTACCAGAACAAGGAATTCGATCGCCTCTTCGAGCAAATGAAGAGCATGGAAAACAGTCCGCTACGGCAGTCAATCATTAACGAGATGATGGAGATTGCCCGCCATGATGCCCCCTGGGCCTGGGGGTTCTTTCCAAAACAGTTTTCCCTGAACCATGGCTGGGTAAAAAACTCGAAGCCCAACCTGATGGCAAACAACACGCTGAAATACCAGCGACTGGAACCGGCACTGCGGGCAGCGCTGCAGGCCGAATGGAATCGCCCGGTACGCTGGCCATTGTATGCCATCGCGATTATCGTAATACTGGTCCTGCTACCGGCCTTTGCCGGTTTTCGTCGCCAGCAGCGCCGCTCGGCGTTCCAGGAGAAGCGCTGATGTTTGCCTACATCGTCAGGCGTATACTCTATGCCATCCCTATCCTGATTGGCGTGAATCTCCTCACCTTCTACCTGTTCTTCGTGGTCAACTCGCCGGATGACATGGCACGCATGCATCTGGGCATGAAACGGGTAACGCCGGAGGCCATCGAGAAGTGGAAAGCCAGTCATGGTTATGACAAACCGTTGCTGATAAACGCCGGGGCAAGTGCGCTCGACAAGGTCACCGACACGATTTTCTTCGAGAAGTCACTGAAGCTGTTCGTGTTCGATTTCGGCTATTCGGATGATGGCAGGGACATCAGTTTCGATATCGGGCAGCGAATGCTGCCGAGTCTCGCCATCGCCATCCCGTCGCTGATTATCGGTCTCATGGTGAATATCACCTTTGCGCTGTTGATGGCCTTTTTCAGGGGCACCTATATCGATGTTTCGGGTGTCATCCTGTGCGTGATGCTGATGTCGATCTCTGCCATGTTCTATATCATCGGCGGCCAGTTCCTGCTGGCAAAATTATTTCGCCTGATGCCGATTTCCGGTTTTGATTACGGACTGGATGCACTCAAATTTATCATGTTACCGGTGGTGATCGGCGTGGTCAGCGGTATAGGTTCCGGTGCCCGCTGGTACCGGACATTCTTTCTGGAAGAGGCCGGCAAGGATTATGTGCGTACTGCCCGTGCCAAGGGGCTCTCTGAATCACTGGTGATGTTCAGGCATATACTGAGAAATGCCTTAATCCCGATCGTCACCGGCGTGGTGGTGCTGTTGCCGCTGTTGTTCATGGGCAGCCTGCTGCTGGAGTCATTCTTTGCCATCCCGGGTCTCGGCAGCTATACCATCGATGCCATCAACAACCAGGACTTTGCCATCGTCCGGGTGATGGTTTTCCTCGGCTCCGTGCTCTACATTATCGGGCTGATCCTCGTCGACATCACCTATACCATCGTCGACCCGCGGGTGCGACTGACATGATGCCGGTCATATTGTGGACCGATGCGCTGATTTTTCTGCTCACTGCGGTGGTGATCATCTTTATCCTCTATGCGCGCAGCAAGCCGCATCTGCGCATGCCCTGGTACCGGGTATTCAAGGGTCGCATTGCTGCAGCATCCGTGGTGGTATTACTTGCCTTTATTGTCGTCGGGTTGCTGGACTCGCTGCATTTTCGTCTGCAACTGGAAGACAACGGCAACAGCGATGCAACCCATTATTCCGTGGCTGTGCTCAGTGTGCTGGATGTGATACTGGGCCCCGTCAGGACGCAGGTGGAAAAAACCTATTCGGCACCGTTTGCGACCCACCTGTTTTCCAGGGAAACCATCGAGCTGGAGGATGGCACCCAGGTACGGACCTATCCGCGCCTGCAATACGGTGGCCGGCATTTACCTGCAGCAGGCGAGGGCAAGGGCCTGGATATCCTGCAGCGCAGCCTGCTGTCACTTGTCGAGGCACTGCTGGCAGGCGCCATCATCCTCTATGCGACCGCCGCAGTGCTGGGCCGGCGCAGCGGTCGCAGCAGCCGCAGGATGCGGCAGCTCATCATCGCACGGCAAACCGTGCTGCCGTGGCAGACCATCCTCGTGACCGGCACGTTCCTGCTGTTGCTTGTTTTTCTGGCCGTCAATCTTGCCAGTGCCTACCATGTCCTCGGCACCGACAAGGTTGGCCAGGACGTCTTCTACCAGACCCTGAAGAGCATACGCACCGGCCTGCTCATCGGTACCCTGACGACACTCATCATGCTGCCGTTTGCGATTTTCATGGGCATCGTTGCCGGCTATGCACGCGGCTGGACAGACGATGTGGTGCAGTATATCTACACCACCCTGAATTCCATTCCGGGTGTGCTGCTCATCGCCGCATCGATCCTGATGCTGCAGGTGTACATTGCCAATCATCCGGAATATTTTGAAACCACTGTAGAAAGAGCGGATATCAGATTGTTATTCTTGTGTATTATCCTCGGAATCACCAGCTGGACGGGACTCTGCCGGCTGCTCCGCGGTGAAGCGCTGAAATTGCGCGAGGCCGAGTATATCCAGGCCGCCACCTCCTTTGGCGTGGCGCATGGCAAGATCATCACCCGCCATATCCTGCCGAATGTGATGCACGTGGTACTGATTACCGTGGTGCTGGACTTCAGCGGCCTGGTGCTGGCAGAGGCGGTACTGTCCTATGTGGGCGTCGGTGTGGACCCGACCATGAACAGCTGGGGCAACATGATCAACAGCGCACGTCTGGAAATGGCGCGCGAACCGGTCGTATGGTGGTCGCTGTTTTCGGCCTTCCTCTTCATGTTCGTGCTGGTGCTGGCAGCCAACCTGTTCTCCGATGCCGTGCGCGATGCCTTTGACCCGCGTACCCGCGAACGCTGATTCAGCCGGATATCCCTTCATGACTCAACCCCTGCTCACACTCGACAAGGTCAGCGTAGAACTCGGCCGCGGTGAATCGGCCGTGCGGCCGGTCGACAACGTCAGCCTTCAAATACACAAGGGCGAAACCTACGCGCTGCTGGGAGAGTCTGGCTGCGGCAAGTCGATGACGGCACTGTCCATCCTGCGCCTGTTACCACAACCGATAGGCCGCATCACGGCAGGGCACATAAGCCTTGGCGACCAGGACCTGACGTTACTGGCAGAGGCGGAGATGCGGCGAATACGCGGTCGCCGCATCGCCATGATCTTCCAGGAGCCGATGACATCGCTGAACCCGGTACTGTCCATCGGCAACCAGATCGGCGAGGTACTGACCCAGCATCACGGCATGAAAGGCCGCGTTGCACAGGAGCGGGTACTGGAACTACTGGATGCCGTTGGCATCCCCGATGCCAGGCGCCGCTACCGGGAGTATCCGCACCAGCTATCCGGCGGCATGAAGCAGCGCGTCATGATCTCCATCGCGCTCGCCGGCGAACCGGACCTGCTGATCGCAGACGAACCGACGACGGCGCTGGACGTCACCATCCAGGCACAGGTGCTGGAATTGCTGCAGCAGCTGCAACAGGACACCCACATGGCCATCCTGCTCATAACCCATGATCTCGGCATCGTCGCGGGCATGGCTGACCGGGTGGCGGTGATGTACGCCGGGCAACTGGTGGAAGAGGCCAGCCGCGACCGCTTTTTCGGGAATGTGCGGCACCCGTACAGCCAGAAACTGTTCGAGTCGCTGCCGGAAGTGCGCAAGCGCGAGCATGCCCTGAACACCATCCGCGGCACCGTGCCGACGCTCGACCAGGTGTTCACGGGGTGCCGCTTTGTCGATCGCTGCGAGCAGGCATGGGATCACTGCCAGACACAGGTGCCGGGCTGGAATCGCGCGGAACCCGGGCACTTTGCGCGCTGCCACCTGCTCGACACCTCATTAACCCTGCCGGCGTCAGTTGCACGCGAGCAGGGCACTGCCGCTATCGCGTCAACCCATTCCAGCCGGGGTGAAAAACTGTTACAGGTGACAGACCTGAAAGTGCATTTCCCGATCCACAAGGGTGTTTTCAAGCGTGTCGCAGGCTATGTGTATGCTGTTGACGGTGTGTCGATGTCGATTCCCCAGGGCTGCACACAGGCACTGGTCGGTGAGTCCGGCTGTGGCAAAACAACCGCGGGCAAGGGTATCCTGCAGTTGATCAGGCCGACCGCGGGTACAGTGCAGTTTGAAGACATCGAACTGACGACATTGAAAGGCAGGCAACTGAGGAGGCAACGCTCGAACTTCCAGTTTATCTTCCAGGACCCTTACTCTTCCATGAATCCACGCATGACTGTTGGCGACATCGTCGAGGAGGGCATGATTGCACAGGGTATCGGCAACACCAGACAGCAGCGCCGTGCACGTGTCAACGAGCTGTTCAAAAAGGTGGGACTGTCACCGGAACACACACAGCGTTATCCACACGAATTCTCCGGCGGGCAACGACAGCGTATTTGTATTGCACGCGCACTGGCGGTTGATCCGCGCCTGGTGGTGTGTGATGAGCCGACCAGTGCCCTGGATGTCTCGGTACAGGCACAGATCCTGAACCTGCTGAAGGAACTGCAGAACACGCTGGGACTCTCCTACCTGTTCATCACCCACAACCTGTCCGTGGTGTCCTACCTGGCGGACCGCGTCGCCGTCATGTATCTCGGCAGAATCGTGGAAGAGGGGCCGGTCGCCGAGGTACTCGAGACGCCACTGCATCCCTATACCCGGGCGCTGCTGTCCGCCGTTCCGGTCATCGAGCCGGCCTCGGACCGGGAAATTATCCGCCTCGAGGGTGACCTGCCATCACCCTCCAGCCCGCCGGGCGGCTGTCATTTCCACCCGCGCTGTCCCGGGGCAATGGACGTCTGTCGTCAACAGTATCCGCAGGAAACCCGCCAGGATGATCACAGTGTGCGCTGCTTTCTCCACCAATAAGGGGTGGGAATCAGGGCCGGAAATGCTAGAATCCGGGTTTTGCATTTTTACCCATCCAGATAATACAGCCAGCAGAGGCCCACAATGAGTATCCAGTCCTTCCATCCGCCCGTCCGTACCCTCATGGGGCCCGGTCCGTCCGACGTCAATCCGCGCATCCTCGAAGCCATGAGTCGCCCCACCATCGGTCACCTGGATCCGGTCTTCGTAACCATGATGGAGGAGATGAAAGAACTGTTGCGCTATGCCTTCCAGACGGAGAACACGCTCACCATGCCGGTCTCGGCGCCGGGTTCTGCCGGCATGGAAATGTGCTTTGTGAACCTCGTGGAACCGGGTGACAAGGTGATCGTCTGCCAGAACGGTGTCTTCGGTGGCCGCATGAAGGAAAACGTGCAACGCAGTGGCGGCACCGCGGTCATGGTCGAGGATACCTGGGGCGTTGCCGTTGATCCCGCCAAGGTTGAGGAGGCACTGAAGGCCAACCCGGATGCCAAAGTCCTCGCCTTCGTACATGCCGAGACCTCCACCGGCGCCATCTCCGATGCCAAAACACTCGCCGAACTGGCCCGCCAGCACGGCTGCCTGGTGATTGCCGACACCGTGACCTCACTGGCTGGTTCGCCGTTGATGGTCGACGACTGGCAACTCGACGCCGTCTATTCCGGCTCCCAGAAGTGCCTGTCCTGCGTGCCGGGCCTGTCGCCGGTGACCTTCAGCCAGCGCGCCATTGACGTCATCACCAGCCGCAAGACCACCGTGCAGAGCTGGTTCCTTGACCTGAACCTGGTACTTGGCTACTGGGGCGGGGGCACCAAGCGTGCCTATCACCACACGGCGCCGATCAATACCCTGTATGGCCTGCACGAGGCCCTCGTCATCCTGCAGGAAGAGGGCATAGAGAACTCCTGGGCCCGTCATCAGAAGAACCATGATGCACTGCGCGCCGGCCTTGAGGCCATGGGCCTGGGTTTCGTCGTTCCGGAAGGCCAGCGGTTACCGCAGCTGAACGCCGTTTCGATTCCGGATGGCGTTGATGAAGCCGCCGTTCGCAGCGCGTTGCTGAGTGAATACAACCTGGAAATCGGTGCCGGTCTCGGCGCAATGGCCGGCAAGATCTGGCGCATTGGCCTCATGGGGTTTGCCAGCAACCGGACAAATGTGTTGTTCTGCCTGGGCGCACTGGATGCGGTACTGAGCGGTATGAAGGCACCGATTACATCCGGCGTTGCGATCCAAGCGGCGCGTGCGGTTTACCACCAGGACAATATGGTATAAATCTTCCTGCGTGAGCGC
>JBATFE010000329.1:0-2085 GCA_049664445.1 Gammaproteobacteria bacterium | reverse complement strand
GTGTTCTTCCGTGGATTCCGTGGCCATAATGTCTATCTTTATCGGTTTGAATCAGTACTATCCAAATGATATGAATAATTTTCTCCTGCGCCGCTATGGCCTGCTATTGCTCTGCGGGGTGTTGCTCCTCATGGGCGGTCAAATCCGTGCAGATGACCTGATCTCGGTATACGAACAGGCGCTGCTTTCCGACCCGCAGTACCTGGCCGCCATCGAGGCACACAGTGCCGCACTCGAGGTCGTACCCCAGGCGCGTTCCGCCCTGCTGCCGAATATCGGCATCGGCGGCAATGCCTCCCGGGAACGCTATGACCCGAGAAACGAGGGTGACACCAACTTTTCCACCAACCAGACCTACAGTATCGGCTTGCGCCAGACCCTCTACCAGCGTGAAGCCTTTATACAACTGAAGCAGGCTGACAGTGTGGTCGCACAGGCCGATGCACAGCTGATCGCCGCCCAGCAGGACCTGATCCTGAGAGTGGCGACGCGCTACTTCCTGGTACTCGGTGCGCACGACAATGTCGAGTTTGTGCAGGCGGACAAGGAAGCCATCGAGCGCACACTGGACCAGGCCAAACAACGCTTCGCAGTCGGACTGGCAGCCATCACTGACACCCTGGAGGCACAGGCACGCTACGACATCGCCGTCAGTAACGAGATCAATGCCGAGCAATTACTGGCCGACACCGAGGAGGCGCTGCGCGAACTGACCGGGGAGTTGCCGGTGGCGCCCGAGATCCTCAAACCTGAAATCCCGCTGCTGAAACCCGACCCCGCCAGCCAGGACGAGTGGGTTGCCGCCGCAGGGCAACAGAACCCGCTGATCCTGGCCGCCCAGGCCGCGGCCGAGGTCGCCAAACAGGAAATCCAGGTAAAAAATTCCGGGCACTATCCCAGTCTTGATGCCACCGCGGACTATACCTACCTTGACAACACCTTTGGCGGCATACAGCCGCTGGAGCGCAACGACGCCGCCATCGGCGTGGAATTGAACATCCCGCTCTACCAGGGGGGCCGGGTGTCATCACAAACGCGCCAGTCACGCTACGAGTATAACCAGGCCCTGGAAGAACTGGACAAACAGCGCCGTGCCACCGAACGCCAGACGCGTAACAAGTACCGTGGTGTACTTGCCGGCATCAGCAAGGTCGAGGCATTGCAACAGGCCGTGGAGTCCAACGAAAAGGCGCTGGAAGCCGCACAAGCCGGATTTGATGTCGGCACGCGTGCCATTATCGATGTCCTCAATACCCAGCGCGACCTGCTGGCTGCCCGTCGTGACTACGCCCGCTCCCGCTATGATTACCTGCTGGACACGCTGGAACTGAAACTGGCCGCCGGTATATTGTCTGCAGTCGATCTGACCCGGATCAACGACTTGCTGATGGAATACAACAAATAAGATACTCCCTGGCAGCTACAATAACTGCGCAATCCAGCGTTCGACTATGAACATACTAGGTCTCTCCGCCTACTACCATGACAGTGCCGCCGCCCTGCTGCGTGACGGTGTCATCGTCGCGGCCGCGCAGGAAGAACGTTTTTCCCGCAAGAAACACGATGCGCGCTTCCCGGAGGGCGCCATCAACAGCTGCCTGTCACAGGCCGGCATGACGCTGGCGTATATCGATGAAGTGGTGTTCTATGACAAGCCGCTGGTGAAGTTCGAGCGCCTGCTGGAGACCTACCTGACCTACGCACCGCGGGGCTTCCGCTCCTTTGTCGCCGCCATGCCGGTGTGGCTGAAAGAAAAGCTCTACCTCAAGGCCACCCTGAAAAGGCAACTGGCTGAACTCGGCGGCCTGACGGTCAAGGAACTGCCGGCACTGTTGTTTGCCGAGCACCACCAGTCACATGCGGCCTCCGCATTCTTCCCGAGCCCCTTCGAGAAGGCCGCCGTGCTCTGCCTCGACGGCGTCGGCGAATGGGCCACCACCTCGGTATGGCTGGGCGACGGCCACACCCTCACGCCGCAGTGGGAACTCGACTTCCCGCACTCGCTGGGGATGCTGTACTCGGCCTTCACCTATTACACCGGCTTCAGGGTCAATTCCGGTGAATACAAGCTGATGGGGCTCGCCC
>JBATFE010000328.1:0-2504 GCA_049664445.1 Gammaproteobacteria bacterium | reverse complement strand
CGGGGTTGTCATCACGTGCGGTGGTGTCCATCTGGTTGAGAATAAATACGAACTTGGTGGCGTCCGCCCGATGGATGGTGTCGCCGACAAGATGTTTCAGGGTGTCACGCATCGCGCCCGGTTCGGGTTGGCGGGCATCGAAGAACACCAGCACCAGGTCAGACAGGTCAATGATGTGATCGGTAAGCCGCAGCGTGGCGTTGCGTTGCGAGTCCGCATCAAAGCCGGGGGAGTCAATCAGTATGCGGCCACGCAGCTTTTCACTGGGTGATGTTTTCAGCTGCAGATAGGTATCTACACGCCTGCCCTCGCCTTGCGCGACCTTTTCCAGTTCGTTACTGATCTGGTAAAACGGGAAGCGTGGATCCGCATCCAGTGCCGTCCCCGGCAGGGCCTGCGAGCCGTGTTCGCCGCCAAGACAGATGACCGTGAACTTGTCGTCGACCGCCTGGTTGCCGGTGGCTTGCAGGCGTTGACCAAGGTAGTGGTTAATAAAGGTGGATTTACCGGCGGAAAAGGTACCCAGCACCGAGATCATCGGCCACCAGGAGATCTGCGTGGCGAAGGATTGTTCCTCGTTGAGAAGCCCGAGTGAATAGCCGACCCGGTCAAGATGGCGGTAGCTTTCGACGGCAGCCACCAGTACCGGGTTTTCTTTCGTCAGGTGCTGTTCAAGACTCTTGAGCCGCAACTTGATGGTTTTACCTGCGCTGGACATATCGAATCTGCTAGTAGAGTACTATCCCGCTGACCCTTTGCAGGGGGCGGGATAGGTCTTGACTGAACTGGCTCTCATGAGTCTTGTGACGATTGCTTCACTGACGCAATCAGAACTCTCCAGCTGCACCGCGGTTCATGATATCCAGGATGATTTTCTTGACGTTGGTCGCTTCTTCATAGAGCTCATCAGGCAACGTGGCGCCACCGTGAATCATCATGTCCATGTTCAGGGTATACAGCCAGAGTTGCCCTTCATTGTCCTCGACGAGTGCGATACGGCACGGCAGGTAGGCTGAGAAGGCATCGGAATAGTTAACCATCTTGGCGGCTGTCAGCGGATCACAGAACATATAGATCTTCCAGAAACGCTGATCCTTGCCCGTCATGATGGCGACTTGCTCGGAAAGCGGCAACTCCCCCACATTCTTGAAATTGTGCTCATTGGCCACAGATTTCATGGCATCTTCAACGTCTTCCGCACTCAGGCCTTCTTCTACAGGTATCTTCCAGACAGTGGCTTCAGCGCCATTGCCGCTGGCAAGCAGGTTTTTTGTCATCTCGACATAGACTTCGCCTGCCTTTGGATCAAAATCCTTGAGATTGGCAAAGTCCTTGAAATTTTGCAGACCGTAGCCATACGTAATGGCTACCCAAATGACACCTGCAACGATGACCAGACCAACCAGTGCCAATAAATTCCAGATCACTTTAATCATTATTCACTCCCTGCTTGTTAAGATTCAGTAATATATCAAGGCGATGACGCAGATACCGCGTCAATCTGTGCTTCGAGGTCGTCAGCCTGGCTACCTTTCAAACCACGAATCACATCTACCATTTGCCGCGCCTCCTGAACCATGCCTTCGTTGAGTAATCGCGTACCGGCCTGGTAGTAAGCCGCGGCAGATTCTTCCCACTTGCCCTGGGAGAAATACATATTACCCAGCTCGCCATAGCCATCGGGGTTATCCGGTTCGAGCAGCGTCAATTTCCGGTATTGCTGTTCGGCCAGCTCGAAGTCGCGCAACCAGAAGGCCTCCCGGGCCTTTGCCATTACCTCGTAGGGCGTTTCTGAAATTGCCTGCCTCGTGTGCTGAGATGGCGGTGTCGCGAGTGGCTTGCTGGCGGGGACGCTCTCCGCGGCGGGGGCCAGTTCCTCGGCTACTGACGTTGTGGCTTCTGCAGCGGCTGGCGCCTCCATTGCGGGTGGCATTACCGCTGCAGCGGCTGGCGCCTCCATTGCGGGTGGTATAACCGCTGCAGGGGCTGGCGCCTTCATTGCGGGTGGTATTACCGTTGCAGGGGCTGGCGCTTCCATTGCGGGTGGTATTACCGCTGCAGGGGCTGCCGATCCTGTTTCAGACGGTATTACTTCAGCATGCGCTGCCTCCTCCGTTACTGCCGCCGGCGCGGGTTCCAGCATGGTAGCGGCCTGGTGAGCAGCCGCGTCTTCGGTCGTTGCCATCGTGTCATCAGCTGGCTGAACCGTACTGTCGTCGCTGCGCTCATCGACGGCTGTTGCCGGTGCCGCCTCTACTGGAGAGCCGATTTCATCAGTCGTCTCATCGCCCGTCTGTGCTGAGGCATCATCTGTCGTCCGGGCAGCGCTGTCATCGCGGTCAGCCGGGGGGGGCATTGACGGTTCATCATCCGCCTCGACTGGAGGGCTGTCGGTCGCGGCCCCCGTAGCACTGCCCACATCCGGTTTGGCAACATAGGGAATGTCCGCTGCCGTCTCTCCGTCCGTTACCGGGGTGGTGTCAGACTCGGCGTCCGGCTCGCCA
>JBATFE010000327.1:0-1617 GCA_049664445.1 Gammaproteobacteria bacterium | reverse complement strand
GGTATGACCGTCTCAAGAACAAACTTTCGCATCCCCCGCTTTTCGTAATCCCTGCGCAAAAGGACTTCGACCTGATCGGCATCGGTGGAACGGATTGCGCCAAGTACCGCCTCGACTGTTTTATTAGGTTGCTCTGAACTTTCAGGCAGCAGGCTGGCTTCGAGTTCATTCAGCGCGTCCTCGCTGAGGGGCAGCAGCTTGCCAGGGCGCATGCCCCGGTCCAGCAAGCGACGGGTTCGTTGCAGGCGCCGCAACTGATCTTCCGGGTAGCAGCGTTCACCCTTTGCATTGCGTACCGGCCTGGGGAAACCGTAGCGGCGTTCCCAGACACGCAGTGTGTCGCGCCCGATGCCGGTATCACGCTCGACCACCCCGATGGGGAAAAAACTATTATTTTCAATCATTTCATATTTCCTGTGACGCTAGGGTAAATAATAACACAAAATGTCCTAGACAAAATGTATAAGTCGTGTATAATTATTGTACATGGGCGACATACGGGGCCCATGACCACTTCAACCAATATAGGAGTACGACATGAGCAACTATGAATTACAGATCCGTGCAACAGCGCAGTACTACGACGATGCCATCCGTGCCGCCGAGCAGGAAAATATTGAAATCCTGTCATCCGTGGTCCCTGGCAGCAATTTGCACCAGGTCATTCACAACCCTGTCGATAGCGGAATCGATGAGGGCTGAAAGCAAAACAAATGAGTTCACTAAAGACGATAGCCTGGCTTGTTGCTATGAATCCACTGGTCGCGACACCGGCAAACCCGCAGAGGTATATGTTACCTCTACTCTATTACTTGCCAGTGACTGCCTCCCCGGGACGACCAGTCAGATTCAGTCAACCAGCCAGCTATCACTCAACCATCGAGGCTCGCGATAATGATGGATCTTTTCCAGCGACCTGCGAACCTGAATCGGTTAAGGCTTTCTCTGGGACTACTGGGGATTACAACGGCGGCTGCCTTCCTCGTATGGCTGCTCGCAGGCTGGCTCGGTTGGGTACCCGGCATGGTGGATGTGTTTGGCGTGGAAGGGATGAGGACACCGGCAGCAATCAGCGTGGCTGCGTTGTTACTGGCCGCGTTGTCATTCTGGGAGTGTTGACAAACTTTTTGTTCGGAACCGTTGGAGGTAACTTGCATGTTCAAACTATCTGATTATTTCATACTCATTGCAGTGTCTGTTTCATTTGTCTTATCGGCCTATCTGTGGTTCGGGGGTTTCAAGGATCTCGGCATTTTTACCGCGATATGGGTGCCTTCCATTCTCGCGTTCGGTATCTACTTCAAGCTAGCTGTTCTTGCAGCCAGGAGGGAAGTGTCATGAACGAACCAGATATCCTGTATCCAGCAATCTTTGTATTCAGCATGCTGCTTATTGGTCTTGTGCTTACCATGTGGGAGTTCTCGCGACTGCACAAGCGAAAGCAGAAAGTGGAAGAAAAGGGTGGGCATGCTGCCAATCGGGAGTTTCATGCTTCCAGGGACAACATGCCGAATGTTTCAAGATTCTGATTGGTTGAGATTCTTAAGCAGGTAATTAATTTGATGTCACGGCACGGCAATGATGCTCACAATTCACATGTTGTAGTGGGTAGAAAAG
>JBATFE010000326.1:0-17998 GCA_049664445.1 Gammaproteobacteria bacterium | reverse complement strand
GATGATCTCATTTACCAGTTGTTGCGTGCCGATCTTGAACACCGCATTTCACCACTGAAACTGTTGCTGCCGGTAATCCGGGCAAAAATTGTCAACCTGCAGAGCCCGCGCAGGGCCTTTCATATCGGCGAGCACCATTACGATATCGGCAATGAATTGTACCGGATGATGCTCGATTCACGCATGACGTATACCTGCGGCTACTGGAAAGACGCTGACAACCTTAACGACGCCCAGGAGGCCAAGCTCGACCTGGTCTGCAGAAAAACCGGCCTGCAACCAGGCATGCGGGTACTGGATATCGGCTGCGGCTGGGGCAGCTTTGCCGGCTTTGCTGCCGAACACTATGGTGTTGAAGTTGTCGGCGTCACCATATCGCGGGAACAGATTGCATTTGGCCAGGATCTCTACAAGGACCTGAATGTCGATCTGCGCTTCCAGGACTATCGCGATGTCAATGAGACCTTTGATCGCATTGTCTCTATTGGCATGTTCGAGCACGTAGGACCGAAAAACTACCGTATCTTTATGAAGATGGTCGATCGTTGCCTCGAGGATGATGGCCTGTTCCTGTTACACACCATCGGTACCAATACCCGTGCGACGGCTGTTGATCCATGGACCGACAAGTACATCTTCCCCGGGGGGGTGTTACCCGTCTTTCATCAGATTGCTGCTGCCACCGAAGGCATTTTTATCATGGAAGACCTGCACAACCTCGGCACACACTACGATCCGACCCTGATGGCCTGGATGGCTAACGTAGACACGCACCGGGATGAAATCTGGGCACTGGGCTACGACGAGCGCTTCTACCGCATGTGGCGCTATTTTCTGCTCGGGGCTGCCGGCTCTGACCGCGCCCGGCGCAACCAGCTGTGGCAGATTGTTTACAGCAAGCGGGGGCTTGACGGAGGATATGTATCGATTCGCTAGTGCAAAAACAATCAAAAATAGTTTTTATTGACTTTGTATACAGTCGAATGACCATTTCTGGCCAACTTCGTTGACAAACACCGGTAGTTGCCCGTCATATTGATTTTACTCAACGCAATGTATTTAAGCAGGCTCGAGCGTATTATATTCATCCTGTTGATAATGAGATGTAACGATGAACACGTCGCATATAGCCTGGTTTTCTCGACTAAATTCTCTTGCTGCACTTCTTGGCTTGGTGGGTTGTGTCTGCAGCGTGAATGTTGCGCAGGCATCCGATGATTTGCTTGAACGTGGCAGGTATGTTTTTTATGCCGCAGGCTGTATTTCATGTCACACCCATGACCAACTGATGGCTGGAGGGCGGCCGGTTGTTACATCGTTTGGGACATTCTATCCTCCAAATGCCACGCCACAGAGTGAGTACGGTATCGGCTCCTGGAGCGAGGAAGATTTTGTACGCGCCTTGCGTGAAGGTGTGAGTCCGCAAGGTGAACATTATTACCCTGCGTTTCCCTATCCTTCATACACCAGGATGACGCAACAGGACATGCATGCCCTGTATGCCTATCTGATGACGCTACCAGAATCCTCCAGGGCAATCCGGCCACATAATCTTTACTGGCCATTCTCAATCCGTCCAATGATGTCATATTGGAAGGCGGGTCGGTTTACACCGGGAGAGTTTTCGATTGATCCGGAAAAATCAACGCAGTGGAACCGGGGAGCATATCTTGCAAATGCTCTTGGACATTGTGGTGAATGCCATACACCGCGTGATAACCTGGGCGCAACCCGTCGAGATCGCTACCTGGCTGGCACCTGTGCCGGCCCTGAGGAGAAGCGGGTGCCCAATATCACACCGGACAGAGAGACAGGTATCGGTAACTGGACATACGAGCAATTAAAGACATTCCTGAGAACAGGGAAAGGACCTGATGGCGTCTTCACCGGTAGTATCATGGTCGAGGTTTTGGGTACCAGCAGTATGCGGCTAACCGGGGACGATCTGCATTCACTGGCGCTCTACTTGCAGTCAGTGCCGCCGATTCACAATGACCTGGATACCAGGTGTGCGCCGTTTGACGACTCTTTTATTTACGAATGATGCAATTGATGCACGGTGTGTTGCATCGCTGTGACTCCAACCTGTGAATTGCCTGATTGCATCTGCCAGAAACAGGCGTTCGGCCATGGCAGATTCATAAAGGTAAGGTCCGGCTCAACTCGGACATTCGGGTCAGCCTAATATCTGTTAGGGTATCTTGACCCATGATGCAGACCTTCTTAAAGAGGGAAGATAGACGCAATGAAGTATCTGAATTTTGGATCTCTAGTGTGTCTGCTTGTCTTTCTAGGGCTGGCTTCAGAAGTTTCTGCAAGCACATGGACATGCCAGAAAGACGAGATTACCCGGCAAGTGGTTGTTTTCTACCCGGAAGCGCCTGCGCGATTGCCGTGCAAAGTGTTTTATGCCAAGCCAAAGGAGAATGTCTTGCCCCGTACATTGTGGGAAGCAAAAAATACACAGAATTATTGCGAGCACAAGGCAGCGGAGTTCATTGAAAAATTGAGATTATTGGGTTGGCACTGCTTTAGTGACGACTTCGGAAAATAGATCAAAACATTAGTAGACCGTTATGAAACATTGGCTTTTTCCAGCTTCTGGCCGTTCTCGGCAATACCGGCTGCCTGATGGGAACGGCATCTGGGCGACACAGGACGTTCTTGGGCTAAGCGATTGAGTTTTCTGCTAAACACATACTTCCGACCCACTCTTGTCATCCCCCAGGTTCTTGGGGATGGCAACTATGTGCTGAAGGTGGCTACTCAGCAGGAGGCAGGTTGTTCAGAACCAAGGCCGGGAGCACCTAATTCTGCTACAGAGGTGATGTTGTTTCCTGATGGATATGCACATCACGCTGCGGGAAGGGTATGGTGATACCTTCGGCATCGAAGCGTTGTTTCACGGTGCGGGTAATATCCCAGTAAACATTCCAGTAGTTTTCCGGCTTGACCCAGGGACGGCAAATGAAATTGACCGATGATTCGCCAAGCTCGTGCAGTTTCACAATAGCTTGAGGTTCTTTCAGGACCAGCTCATGTCCGTTGACGATGTCTTCGAGGATCTTCTGTGTCTTGTCGATGTCATCGTCATAACCGATACCAAAGATCAGATCGACGCGACGCTGCGTAATGCCTGTGACATTGGTGATGACGTCACCCCAGACCGAATTATTGGGGACGATAACCAGCTGGTTATCCGGTGTTCTTAACTGTGTGGACAGCAGGTTCATTGACTCGACCTTGCCCAGTACGCCCGCCACTTTGATGGTATCGGCGATATCAAACGGCCGATAGATCAGCATGAGAATGCCGCTGGCAAAGTTACTCAGTGAATTTTGCAATGCAAAGGCGATTACAAAACCGGCGGCACCGATGACAGCGAGCACCGGCCCGACGTTGATTTCCAGTGCCGACAGTCCGACAAAGAAACCGATGAACAGTACCAGTCGGCGGGCACTCAGCACCATGAATTCACTTAACAGTGAGGAGAAGGTTTTCGATCTTGACACCGCCTTTTGTGCGGCTTTGCCGGCAACAATCGACAGCAGGTAAAACACAATCACGATAATAATAAACTGGATAATGTTAACCGCCCAGCGAAAGCCGCCTTCCGGTGACAGCAGCCAGCCGGTAATGGTGGTCCATGTTGCGCTGGCGTCGGTGACATCGACTTTGATGCCGGAAACGGCTTTTATATAGCTCGCGTATTCAGTGGTATCGCCGCCTTTGGCGTTCCATTGATCGAGTACGACATTGAAGCGGTCGATGAGCGCGGTCCGCTCTGACCTCAATTTGGCGACATGTTTGACCAGTGCGGTTTTGATTTCTGCCGTGGTTTGTTTTGCGGATTCTGAACCAGGCTCGGCCTGGCCTTGCTCCATCGCCTTGCTTTCTATCGCCTTGATGGCTTCCTGTACCGGGGCATCCTGAGCCGATACATCCTCGGCTTGTTTTTTCGCTGCCAGCTCCTTCTTTTTGTAGATTGCCGCCACTTCAGTGTTGCTGATTTCGGTGACTTTTTCTTTCAGCAACAAAAGCCATGCCTCGGCTTCCGCCTGTAACTCACATTTCGTCAACGGGTTGACGCGATACGACAGCGCATCGAGCGGAATCTTTACGTCCGTGGCGGTGACGGCGTTGATGTCGGAGGGGCAGTCTTTGGCGAAAGTCGCAGTCGAGAGCATGGCAAAGGCGAGTGCCAGCCACGGTAGCCAGTTCCAGGTAACAAAAAGTTTTCTCATTCAATCCATTCTCCAGGGGCGTCCGATCGGTAGAGTATGTGACCGCTAGCGCGGGCATTATGTCACAAACAGAAAAGGGGGCAGACCCGTATTTAGTAGCTATGCATACAGTGCAGAGCAAAGCCAGTCGGTAGCCCCCAGTATCACCTTTCGACATTACCCGGCTATTGCCGGAGCATTACCAGTTGGCAAGGTTATCTCCGGGAATGTCGCTTTCTGGCCGTTTTTCAGCGTACGCGGCAACACCAGGGTGTGGCTGTTTCCCGGCCACATACGGCAAGTTACTGCTCAAAGCCGAATCTAGCAGACTGATTCAAAATAAGAATTAACTGTAGGACGGGAGGCGATCAAAACTGGAAGTTGTACGTCTTGGACTGAATGACTGGAAGGCAGTGCCAGTTCAACCGATCAATGATATCTTGGTGGCCTTAAACGAGCTAAATGCCCATATTGGCCCGGGGGAACACTGACTGATTCTTGTCTGTCATTTTTCCCTGCGGTGGAAATGAAAGATAATCAAAGCGTAACTAAGGAATCATGACGGAATCAAAATCAGATCGAGTTGCTGTGGTCACTGGCGCAAACCGCGGCTTGGGGTTAGAGACCTGCCGCCAGCTCGCCCAACAAGGTATCAAGGTAGTATTAACCAGCCGAACGGAAGACAAGGGTCGGTCGGCAGCCGAGCAATTGCAGAAAGCAGGATTGGATGTGCACTTCCATGCGCTTGATGTGACCGATGCATCCTCGGTAAAGGCGCTTGCTGATTTTATAGGACATGAATACGGGCAGCTGGATATACTGGTCAACTGTGCCGGAATCTTCAGCGATCCCTATGACCCGGCCAACCCGGATCCTGCCAGTATCTTTCAGGCGGACATCAAAACCATCCGGGCATCGCTGGAGACCAACACATACGGTGCCTTGCGTGTTGCACAGTTACTTATTCCTTTGATGAACGGGCGGGGTAACGTCGTGAATGTTTCATCCGGAATGGGTCAGCTGTCGGATATGAACGGTTGTTGCCCTGCTTACCGTTTGTCAAAGACAGCATTGAATGCGATAACCCGCATTTTCGCCGATGAGCTCAAGGGCACGAAAATAAAAATCAACTCCGTGTGTCCGGGCTGGGTGCGCACCGACATGGGAGGATCCAATGCCGAACGCTCGGTGGTGGAAGGTGCCGCGGGTATTGTATGGGCGGCGTGTTTGCCTGAGGATGGTCAGAGCGGCGGTTTCTTTCGTGATGGGCAGTCGATTCCCTGGTAATGCCAACCAGGGTTTCGCTTCGACGCAGTTCGGGTCAGCGAACGGCAAGTAACAGATCGAACCCGGAATTTCCTGGGGTAAGTAGTTGTAACTTCTGCTAAACGGGGACTGCCGACCCTTTCCGGAAGTTCGGCGACCTGGATTGAACGTCAGGAAGAATAGTAATCAAGCCTGAAAGTAGTAAGAGTGATTGCTCGATAAGCTTGGGTTTCAGGGAAAATGGCGTTAATGCAGCCTATACTCAACCGCTAATATAGGCTTCAAGATTCCTGATCTTGAAGTCCTTCTCAACGATCAGATATTTGACGACGTCACCGATCGACACAATGCCGCAGAGGCTGCCGTTGCAAAGTACCGGGAGATGGCGGATACGCTTTTCGGTTATCAGCTGCATGCAATCGTCCAGTGAGGTTTCCGGCGTGATGGTGGTCAGATCCGTCGACATGAGTTCCCTTACCTTGACCTTGTCGATTTTCTGGTCCTGAAGTACCACCTTCCGGATAACATCGCGTTCGGAAACCATTCCGACAACCGCGCCGCCTTCCATCACCACCACTGTTCCCGCGGAAATAGCCTCCATTTTTTCGATCGCCTCCCGCACCGATGTGTCCGGATCCACGGTCAAAACATCGTGTCCTTTGGAATCCAGCAAATTCAATACAGCACCCATTACAACCTCCTTGGTAATTTATTGATAAACTCCATTCTCATATTCAGTATATCGGCAAGAACACAAACCTCAAGCCAATCGGTTAATTTATACACAATACGAAGTATGACATTTTTGAAAAGATACGTAGTCCCGCCTTTAGGCGGAATTCGTGTGGAGGGATGTAGTCAAGAGACCGCCTGAAAGAGGAAATAAAAAAACTCCAGACTTCAAACCAATTCCAACATCTCATCAGCCACCTTATCTCCATCGAGCCAGGTAATTAGACGCATGGCTGCCATGTACTTAGCGGCCTCCGGGTCGCCTTGTTTGTCCATAGTCGTTGAGTTCTTCACGGGAATGGCAATTTCTGGCCGAACCTTCCCGTATGCAGTTGAGCCAGGAGGTAGCCTCGTCCCGGCCACGAACGGCAAGTTACCGGCTGAAACCGGAAGTACATGTAATTCTTATATAAGATGTCACTGATCGGCAGAGTCCCCAAAAAGGACGTATAGAATCTTGGATTGAACGTCTAGAATACAGGGATAAAGTTGCCGTTAATCGGCCGCCCGTGAAGGGCAGGAGTTGGACTATTCGGTACCAGGATTATTTGTTTTTTAACTAATGACCAGAGGTTTTCTGTCCATGAGCAGAACAAAGAACAAATTCAAACTCTTCCAAGTGATTTTCGCATTGGCACTGGCGGCCTTCTCTATTACCGGAACCTTTGCCTGGGCAGGTGAACAACCGAAGTTGATCCTGCAGATCACCGTCGATGCCCTGCGTGGTGATCTACCGAACCGCTTCTCCAATGTGCTGGGTGACGGTGGTTTTCGTTATCTGATGGAACAGGGTGTCCGCTACACCGACGCCAATTACCAACACGCCAATACCGAGACCATTGTGGGTCACGCATCGCTGGCCACCGGCACCGTTCCTGCTGCCCACGGTATGGTTGCCAACGTATGGTTCGACCGTGAACTGGACCGCCTTGTATACAACATCGAGGATCCTGACTACCACCTGCTCACCGTCGGTGCCGACGTGGATAGCAAGACCGAGATCGACCCGACCCAAAAAGCGGCCAAGGTGGATGGTCGTTCCCCGATTAATATACTGAGCTCCACCTTTAGTGACGAGATGGCCATCCATTTTTCCGGGCGATCGAAGGTCTTCGCTGTGTCGGTGAAGGACCGTGGCGCGGTCTCGCTGGCCGGGCATGCTGGCAAGGCTTTCTGGTTTTCCAAGGCCAGCGGCGAGTTCGTCACCAGCAATTATTACTACAAGCAGTATCCCGGCTGGGTCAATGACTGGAACGTGCGCAAGCCGGCTGCAGACTATGCAGACAAGTCCTGGACCCTGACGTACCCACAGGCAAAGTATCTGTTTGGCAATGCGGATGACCGCGAGTATGAAACCGACTTCCCGGGTTTCGGGCGAACCTTTCCTCACACCTATGGCAAGGCTGATGACAAGTACTTCACTACAAGGCTCACCCTGAGTCCTGCCGGTGACGAATTGACCCTGGATTTCGCCAAGACCCTGTTGCTAAACGAGCAGCTTGGCGAGGACGACGTACCTGACTATCTCGCCATCAGCTTTTCATCCACCGATTATGTTGGTCACCTGTTCGGCGCCTCCAGCCTGGAGACTGAAGACAACCTGGCGCGTCTGGACCGGACGCTTGCTGATCTGTTTGCCTTCATCGATAAGGAGGTTGGACTAAAAAACACCCTGATCGTTTTGTCTGCTGACCACGGTCAGCCGGAAGTGCCGGGGCATCTGCACGAGCTCGGCATCGACAATGCACATTACTTCGATACCAAAGCCCTGGACAAAACGCCGGCCATCACCGCCCTGAAGAAGCAGTTCGGCATTGGCGATGAACTGATCAAGGCCTTCTTCCAGCCCTACCTCTATCTCAACAATGACCTGATACGGGAGAAGGGGCTGGACCAGGCGGAGGTGGAGCAAGCCGTCGCCGGGGAATTGCTGAAGTTCAACGGTGTGGCTTACGCAGTATCCAGTACGGCACTGCGCACGAACAATCTGCCCAACACATTGATGACGCGCTCGATTTTGCAAAACTTTCACCCGAAGCGCTCCGGCGACGTCTACCTGGTGTTCGAGCCCAATGTCTTCATTAACGACTTCGACGGTTTAATAGTCGCCTCGACCCATGGTTCACCCTGGCGTTATGACACCTTCGTGCCGGTGATCTTTGCCGGGGCTGGCTTGCCGGCTGTGACGGTGAGCCGTCCCGTCACGCCATATGACATCGCAGCTACACTTGCTGCATATCTCGGGATGAAACCACCATCTGGCGCTATCGGCATGCCTCTGCAGGAAGTGATGGGGGAGTGAGGGGATTCCATACAAGGCGATGAATGTCTGCTCTCGGTGAACTTGCCGTTCAGACAGTAACTGGGAATGTCGCTTTCTGGGCCAGACTTCCCCGTACGCAACAACGCCAGGGGGCAAGTCTGTTCTTGCAGTGAACGGCAAGTAAATGCCAGATCTCGGACCTTCAGGATGCACCCTCTCAGAACAATTTCCGCTTTCGCTCGGTCTGGGCGCTAACTCTTCCCGGCCTGGTGGCCTTGGTCGCTTGTGTGCAAGGACTGAATGCCTGGTGACTAGCGGGCTTTCTGTGGGAATATCCCTGTTCTGACTTCAGTGATTTGACCCATATCAACGCCTCATGGCTCTCACAGTGGTAACGTATGCTGCTATAGGAGTAAGACGCAATAAACTTGCATCCTCTCATACAGAGATTTCTAAAACGATTTGAGGCAAGGTTAATAGATCGAGAATGGAAAGTAATTTATGACAATCAAAGTTACAAACCTGCCTGATACCGATGTGGCCTGTGTAAGCTGCGAGGCTTGCTGTTGCCGGTTAGAAGTTATGCTCATTACCGATACCGAAGTGCCCGATAATTTTATTGAGGTAGATAAGTGGGGCGGGAGGAGCATGGCTAAGCTAGATGATGGCTGGTGTTCGGCCTTGGATCGAAATACCATGTTTTGTACGGTTTACGAGAAACGGCCGAAGATTTGCCGTGACTTTGAGATGGGAGGATACGAGTGTATTTCCGAGCGGGCCGCAAACCTGTAGGTCCGAGTTTGGCCGAACCTTCCTGTACCCAGCTGTGCCAGGAAGTAGCTCCGTCCAGGCCAGGAACGGCAAGTTACCGACCGTAGTGCGTCGTTTCGTTATTGATAATAAAAACCACTACTTAACGGTAACCACCGACCCAACCAAGAAGATCAGCGACTTAAATTAATGTCTGAAATGTTGGGCGGAACCGGACATTCGTATACCACTTAGCGCACGCACAGGCCATTCTTGCTCAAGCCAAAATTCAAGGGGAAGGTGGTGAAACGATGTGGGTTTAGGCAGGCCTTTTCCGTTCTTTCTTTGATACATATCAAGGCTCCTTTGCGCCAATATTATTATTGTTGTGACCATAAGCCACTTACCTGAGATATCAGGTGATCGTGCAACAATTTGTAGCCATTACAGTAAATGGCCACGTGACAAATGGAAACGTTGATTCAACATGTCCGGAGGGGACCATGGAAGCAAAAATTACACGCGAAAGACTAATTACCTTTCTTCTTGAAACCCCGATGTTCGAGAATCTCGATCCGTCGGAAATCATGGAAATCATTCATATTGTTGAGGAAGAACATTACCTGTCAGGGGACTTTATCTTCAGCGAAGGCGATGCAGGTGACGCTTGGTTCGTGTTGTACAAAGGCGCGGTAGAGGTGCTCAAGCATGGTGTAAAAGGCGAGAAAAAGATAACTGATCTGGGTCCGAAGGCCTGCTTCGGCGAGATATCGATTCTGGATGGCTCACCACGTTCCGCAACGATTCGTGCCACTGAAAATTCCGTGGTGTTTCGCGTGCCGCGTGATGCCTTTGCGGAGTTGGTCGAAAATGATCACCTGGTTGCCTATAAACTCCTCCAGCATATGGCAATCCTGCTTGCGGAACGGCAACGCAATACGACCATGAGGTTGTCGGAACTTCTGAATGCAACCGAGATTACGGATGTCCACGAGGGAATTATAGGCATTGTCGGCGAATCATCAGTCAGGGAGTAGTCGTACGCACACCGACAAACAGGGCTGGGGAGCTGTTCAGCGCTATACGTTCTAATTGTCCTGATAAAGCTGTTAAACCTGCTATTCGCGGGTCGCTTGTGTAGGGCAGCTATTTGCCAAAGTTACCCCTGGCCAATAATACAAAGCAGTGACCGTGTCCTGGCAATGAACGGCAGGTTACTGGCCGGAAAGTGTGCATTTAACCTACCGGGGATTCCATGAGAAAGTGACGGCACTCAGAGGTACTACCACCGTGTAATGGTCTTATACCTCTACCTGCTCCGAGGTTTTCAAAGCACCATCAACTTCGATCCCGAGATAGCGTAAGGTACTCTGCAGCCAGCTTGGTGTGGCCGAACAGAGGCTGAACGGCACGGAGATTCGCGGTCTTCTTGTAGACCAATGCCGTCCTTGTCCGCCTGAGTGAATGGGTGCCGTATTTATGCGGATCAAGACCTGTGCCAGCTAACCAATGATTAAAGATTCGGACATATTGACGGGCCGACAGATGCAGGCAGATATGGACGCGGCTTGGAAATAAATAGTCCCCTTCCCTTACTGCCCCCGGCATGGACAGCCTCTCGGGATTGCTCTGTCAGCTCAAACTGGCGTATAAGGGTGTCGGAGCACATTTACTGCTTGTATTAGTGATAACTGTGCTCCGACAACTTTTTATTTGCTGACACCTTTGTATTGGGATTGCTAGAATTTATAACATGAGCTTGCGATTATTTTTCCTGGTAATAATGGCGGCACTGTCACTGGTAGCCTGCACGGCTGGCCTGCAGGTGGGGGCCGAGCAAACACTGTTTCGAACGCTTCCCGGCAGTGAATTTATCCTGCATGAGGATATCGTTATTCCACCCGGTCGGTTACGGGCCAGCTTTCAGGGTGGAAAATTGTCAAACGGTGCCAGCGAATTCGAGCCGCGCTGTGAGCTTGAACTCAGAAACTTCAGTGAAGAACCACAAACCATCCATGCCGGCATATACAGGATTGACACAGTGCGCGGTCAGGATCGTCATGTGCTCCGCCCGGACGAAAAAATCCTGCTGGCTGCGACGGAGGACCTGCAACTGGCCTCTGACGGAGGCGATTCGCAGTGGTACATGTATACCTACCATATGAAGCTTCGATCAGATGTGCATGCAAATGCGCCAAGCCTGATTTGTGGTGGCGCCTACAATTTCGCTTTTTATGTCCGTTATCCGGACCTGCAGGAGATACTGGCTGCGCTGGGTGATTACGCGTCACTCAAATTACGCTGATTGACTTCGGCTAACGAGACACCCTGTGCATAGCCCAGGAATCTATCGGTACGCTATCGCGCACATTCGTGCCGACACCTGATTTTTTACGTATCAGTCTATAATTTATTCAGCATGCTCTTCGGTACCAGCGGCTGATCCCGTGTCAGCAGGATATTGAGCAGGTTATTCTGGAAGCTGGTGTTGCCGGTGAGTCTGTCGTGTGATTCGCACAGCAGGATCGAGTGATCCATGGGGAAGTAACTGTAGCGATGCCGCGGTACGGTGGGGTCAGTTGCCTCGCGTGCGAATAATGAGGGTTTGGTGACTCGGCCATCGCCGGGTTCCAGCATGAGTTTTTCGTAGTCCATACCCGGTACGCGCACGGTCACCTCGCCCGGGTGCAGGCGCAGCACCGATTCACCGTTGACCTCCTCCACCAGGAGACGCGCCGGCGTCAGCTCACAGTCTCCGCCAAACACCACGAGGCGTACCGTGCTGTGTTCCACCGGCACGGTCAGTGACCAGACGAAGCGCCGCGCGGTCTCCACGTTGTCCCGGCGCCAGTCATACACCAGGATATAGAGACGGTTGGGCATGGTTTGGTTATTCAGGGATATTATTTGAATATCAATTTGGTTACTACTCGATTGGTCACGGGGAAAACACAAGACCAAGCGGCGGCTAAAGCCGGTGGCTTCGGGTTACGGCTAAAAACCGGATCGATCGCTACAAACGCGAGCAGGGCCAGGCCGGGTAGCTACAGGAAGCAAGGACATGCAATCCAGCATCAACAAGAAAAGGGAAGCGATGACAGACAACTACACTTCATCAGTTGCTGGAGATTTGATATACACGCAAACGGTCGTGAGATAGTCTCACCGGCTTGTTGTCCCTGCCGGTCGCTGATCAGGCTGTCCGGATTCCCAACGAGAGACAGCGGCACATCAGGTCACTGCTGCCATTGACCACGTATAATTTGGCACCGGCCCGGTTTGCCCAGCGCTTAAGCATGAGCAACAGGGCAAGCCCTGAATCACGCACAATACCCACCTCCCGGAAGTCAACAATATAGCGTCGGTATACTTTACCGGTATCGTGGCAGGATTCCCTCAGTGCCGAGGTTAGCCGCAGGTCCATCGTGCCATTGATTCTGATCGTCAAAGATTCGTTGTCTGATATAGCGTGTATATGGCTGGATATCATCACAGTTACTCCTCCGTCGGTTCCCCAAGCAGGCCTCAGTACATCCGTTACCACTAAAGCCAGATTGTTGTGATATTAGTCGGCCCGTGCTTCAGACAACGGGCTTATTGAGTAGTCGCTGTGTGTGACGCAACGACACAGAAGTTATATTATAGTTCATCGCTGTACACGCAAATCCGCGTAACTACTTACACTAGCAGCAACCGCCTATATACCCTACAAATACAATTGTATTTTACGCCCGGATAGATATAGCAAGGGCACACCGCTCACTGGCCATTCGATATATTTAGGATAATGCTAGCAGTGGTTGCTGTGTCGTCTGCCAGGGCAATCATGCATGAACAGCATCACTCTGTATGCCCGGCACTCTTGACATTGTCCTATACTTGCAAAATGCAATATAACAATTTGGCTTCATAAATTCTCCTCACCTGAAGCAGCGGCAATGATCGCGTGAAGAACTACACTTCGATTCTGATTGTCTTTACGCTGGTCCTGGTTGGCTTTTTCCTGTCCTGGTACGTGGACAGGAGCTACGAAAGCTACTACGAAAGCCAGCAAGCCCTGGCGCAGCAGTCGACACGGGGTGTGACCAGGCTCATTGAACTCTATATCAATGAGGTCCGCCGGCGTGTTGATCTATTTACCGAGGAAGAAGGCGACGTTATAAGCAAGTTGTCCCGGAGCCCTGCGGATGCAGAAATGCACGAACTGTTCACGAACCGGGTCAAACGACATTTCCCAGATTTCTTTGCCTATACCATAACCGACAGTCTGGGCGAGGTGCTGCTGGACGATTTCGAGGGAAAAGTCGCCAGCCTGTGCCAGACAGACATTCATCAATTTGCCGCCGGGGAAGATCAAAAGGTTTTCATCCATCCGAATCCGGTTGGCTATCATTTTGACATCATGGCCACCTGGAAGAACCTCGCTGGAGACCAGGGCGTTTTCTTTATCAGCATCAACCCGGAAGTATTGGCGCGCATCCTCGCAAACAGCCAGCTGCACGACCACAAACTCATACTGCTGCACCGGGAACAGCCCGGCTTGATTGAAATCACTGCCGATGGCACGCGTGCCGACTTGCAGGGTAAAACAAACCTGAGTCCTGAGGAGATGGCGCGCATCGGTTTTACGGCCGCTGTCGACGGCAGCCTGTGGACACTTGCCGATTTGCCTGCCGCCAACCTGTTTGCCGCGCACAAAAACCTGCTATGGCGCCGGGCAGTCTCGATCTTCCTCGTATTTCTGCTGTTCAGCGGCGTCATGGCCGTGCTGATCAGGCGGGCAGATCTGCGGCGCAGCAAGGCCGAACGGGCGGTGCGTGAATCCCGCGGTATGCTTGAAAAACGCGTAGCCAGCCGCACCCAGCAATTATCGATCACCAATACCCAGCTGGAATCCGAGATACACGACCGTCAGCGGGCAGAGCAGGCCCTCAAGCAGGAAAGAAACAAGGTACAGCGCTATCTCGATGTCGCCGGCGTCATTATGCTGGTGGTTGACGCCGACCAGCGGATCAGCCTCATCAACAGGAAAGGCTGCGAGCTGTTGGGTGCAGATGAACAGGACATCGTCGGCAAAAACTGGTTTGACGAATTCGTACCCGCCGGCAACCGTGAGGAAATAAGGGAATTTTTCCTGAAGTTGATGGCGCAACAGGAAGAACTGCCCGAGTATTACCAGAATCCGGTTCTGACCTGCAGCGGCGAGGAACGGCTGATTGCCTGGCACAATACCCTCCTCCATGACGAGCAGGGAAACGTTACCGCATCGCTGAGTTCCGGTGAGGACATCACGCTTCAGCAACAGGCGCAGGAGCAACTCAGAGAGCGCGAGGAACAACTGCGCCTGACGCTGGAAAATGCCCCCATCGGCATACTGACATCGGGGCTGGATGGCCGCCTGCTCAGTGTTAACCCGGCCTTCTGCAATATTCTTGGCCATAGCGCCGAAGAGCTCACCCGCCTCTCCATTGAAGATATCACCCACCCGGATGACCGGGATGAAACCAGGACAAGGTTTCAGGCACTCGTGAGTGGTGACATCGACAGCTACGAGCTGGAGAAACGCTATATCCGCCGTGACGGCGTCGTCATCACCGTGCGCGCACGTGCCGGCCTGGTGCGGGACGCACAGGGCAAGCCGCTGATGGTGGTGGGAGAAGTCGAGGACATTACCCGGCGCCAGCGCACCGAAAAGATGTTCCAGCTGGTCGTCGAGTCGGCGCCCAATGCCATCGTCATGGTGAACTCGGAGAGCCGGATTGTGCTGGTTAATTCACAGACGGAAAGGTACTTCGGCTACCGGCGGGACGAGTTGCTGGGCAAACCCATCGAGACACTGATACCCGAGCGCTTTCGTGAACATCACCCGGGTTTCGTCAAGGGCTTCAAGTCCGAGCATCGTGCCCGTCCCATGGGACTCGGGCGCAATCTTTTCGGGCTGCGCAAGGATGGCAGTGAATTCCCGATCGAGGTCGGCCTCAGCCCGGTTGAAACCGCCCAGGAACTGCTCATCCTGAGTGCAATTGTCGATATCTCGGAGCGGGTTCGCAGCGACCGGGAGTTACAGCGCATGCGTACCTATCTGAAGAACATTATCGATTCCATGCCATCGGTACTGGTGGGTGTGGACAAACAGGGCCGGGTCACTGAATGGAACCAGAGTGCCGAGAAGGCGACTGGCATGGCGACCGGCGAGGCAATCGGGCAGCCATTCAACCAGCTGTTCCCGGAACTTGAATCCCAACTCGAGAACATGAAAGAAGCGATCCGCACCCATACCCCGATGCGGACGGAACGCCTGATGACGGAGAAAGACGGGGAGCCACACTATGCTGACGTCATGATCTACCCGCTGCTGGCGAACGGTACGGCTGGCGCTGTGATCCGTGTTGATGACATCACCAACCGGGTGCGGATCGAGCAAATGATGGTGCAGACGGAAAAGATGATGTCCGTTGGCGGTCTTGCTGCCGGGATGGCGCACGAGATCAACAACCCCCTGAGCGGCGTGCTGCAAAGCAGCCAGAACATCCAGCGCCGTCTCGCACCCGACCTGGAAGCCAACCAGCGGACTGCCGAGGCAGTGGGTGTTGACCTGGATCGGGTATACCGTTATCTGGATGAGCGCGGCATCCTCGATTTCGTCAACACCATCCAGCAGTCCGCCAGTCGTGCCAGCCGTATTGTTGCCGACATGCTGGCCTACAGTCGCAGCGCCAGCACCGACTTTATGCCGGCGCGGGTCGAGGAAATGCTGGATACCGTAGTGCGTCTGGCCGCCAGCGACTATGACTTAAAGAAAAAATATGACTTCAAGCAGGTCGAGATCGTGCGCGATTTTGATCCGGAGCTCGTAACCGTGACCTGCGACCATACGGAAATCGAACAAGTGCTGCTCAACCTGATCAAGAATGCCGCACAGGCGATGTCCGAAGGCGGCACGCCTACCCCGCACCGTATTATCCTGCGCACCCGCAGGGAGGACGCATACGCCCGCATCGATGTAGAAGACAACGGCCCCGGCATGGACAAGCAGACGCGGCGCCGGGTATTCGAACCGTTTTTTACCACCAAGGCTGTGGGTGCAGGAACCGGACTGGGTCTCTCCGTCTCCTACTTTATAGTGACCGAGCAGCACAAGGGTACGATAGACGTCAACTCGACCCCCGGGGAAGGCAGCTGTTTTACCGTTCGCCTGCCACTGCAGAGGGAGCCCGCCTCATGAGTCCGGGGGAACAGGCCATGGGGATCGATGAACGGCAGCACATTGCCAAACCACTGCTGGTCATGACACCGCTTGCGGCACCGATCAAAACGCCGGCGAGCGGCAGGAACTAGCCCATGGAAACCCTGATGGCCGCACCTGCCAGGATTCTCACCATCGAGGACGAAGCACCGATTCGCGATGGCATCGTCGCCTACCTCGAGGACAGCGGCTTTACCATGCTGCAAGCCCATGACGGCCCCAGCGGCCTTGAGGTCTTCCGGCATGAACATCCGGATGTGGTGTTATGCGACCTGCGCCTGCCAGGTATGGACGGGCTGGAGGTCCTGTCCACCATCACCGCCGAGTCACCGGAGACACCGGTAATCGTGGTCTCCGGCGTCAGCCTGCTGAATGATGCCGTGGAGGCACTCAAGCGCGGCGCCTGGGACTATGTCACCAAGCCCATCCACGATATGGAGGTGCTGGAAAGCGCCGTGCGCCGGGGCATCGAGCATGCAGAGCTGCTGCGTCAGAACCGCGAATACCGTGAGCACCTGGAAACACTGAACCGCGAGCTGAGCCAGACCCTGAAACAGCTGCAGGAGGATGAAGAGGCCGGACGCAGGATCCAGTTCCAGTTATTGCCGCAAGACAACAGCCGTTTCGGCAGCTATACCTTCCGGCGACGTCTGTATCCGTCCATGTATCTGAGCGGAGACTTTGTCGACTACTTCCCCATCGATGACCGGCATATCGGCTTCTACATGGCGGATGTATCCGGTCATGGCGCGGCCTCGGCATTTGTGACCGTGATGCTCAATACCCTGGTGATCCAGTACCGTGATGCGTTATGGCAGTCGGGCGACGATACCATCCTGCACCCGCAGCAGACCCTGCAGCGTCTTAACCGGGACATCTGCCGCCAGAACCTGGACAAGCATCTCACCCTGTTCTACGGGATCATTGACCTGCAGCAGAACAGCATGGTCTACAGCAACGCGGGGCAGTTCCCCTACCCGCTGCAGTACGATGGCCGTGAGGTCCGCACACTCGAATGCCGGGGGCGGCCACTGGGACTGTTTGAGGACGCGGAATTCAGGGTCTGGCAATGCGACCTGCCGCGGGAATACGTGCTGTTACTGGTGTCAGACGGGATCCTGGAGCTGATGCCCGAGGACACCATGCTGCAGCGCTACAGCGCCCTGCTCTCCGCCACGCAGGGAACGAATCTGGATCTTGATGAGATGACCGCCGGTCTCGACGTGCTGGCGGACAAGCACCTCCCCGATGACATTGCCTTTCTGGTAATCAGCAGGGACCAGGCTGATGGATAACGGTAACGTCCTGCATGCCAGTCACGATGACGTTCATGTGCTGCGTTTCATCGGCGATATCCGCTACCCCCTGAGCCCCTCCATCGACCGTTATCTGGAGCAGATTTTTGCCGGTCCGAAACCGGCGGGTTTCGTTATCGACCTCACGGAAACCGACAGCATTGACAGTACCAACCTCGGCCTGCTCGCCCGCCTCGCCACACGGATGCAGAGGCTTGACGCC
>JBATFE010000325.1:0-4647 GCA_049664445.1 Gammaproteobacteria bacterium | reverse complement strand
ATCCACGGAAGAACACGGAAAAATATTTTTCAGGTTTTGTAACTATTCAGCACACCACAGAGACACCGAGCACACAGAGACGTTTCGTAATTAAATCGTGCGAAAATGACAAAAAACAGGATCCTGGTGCATTTGTTTATGCTATTTTTCCGGGACTTATTCAAAGTACAAATTCTGTGTTTTCTGTGCCTCCGTGGTGAATAGTTAGAATATTTCTTGTGTGGATTTTATTTTTTCGTGTCTTCCGTGGATTCCGTGGTCAATTATTTTTATCTTTTTCCAGCTTGCAGTACCACTGACATAAGCTGACTATTCGCATGAACCCTGTATAAGGACTGTTCCTATGATCGAAACGAGGCGTAACTTCAGCCGGAACATGCTCTTCCGGCTGGTTTTTTTCGGTGTCATTGCCGTTGTTATAGTGCTGGCCAATTACGGCTATGTAAACGACCTGTATCTCAAGAACCAGCTGACACCGGTTGGTATTATTATCAACGGTGGCATCATGCTTGCCTTCCTGCTGGGGCTGATCAAGATCATCTCGTCCCTGTGGTATTACATGAACGAGGAATCCGCGCTGGCCCGGTTTGTTCGCCAGTTCAGCGGGGAAGATGCCGCAAGGCTGCTCAAGGGTGTCAACCCGAAATCCATTATCGCCCGGCGCTACAACATTATCCGCACGCTCAGTGAGCGGCATGCGCACATCAATCACAGTGCCCTGGCATCGACCCTGCTGGCTGACGAGAGCACGCGTACCAGCTTCGCGCGGTATATCGGCAATATTCTTATCCTCACCGGCGTGTTCGGCACCATTGTGTCGCTGTCCGTGGCACTGGTCGGTGCCTCCAGCCTGCTGGACACGGCACAGGACACCGGTTCCATGGGGCTGGTGATTCACGGCATGTCGACGGCCCTGTCAACCACCATCACGGCCATCCTCTGTTACCTGTTCTATGGCTATTTCAACCTCAAGCTGGGTGATGCGCAGACACACCTGCTCAGTGGCGTGGAAGAGGTGACCTCGGTGTACCTGTTACCGAAATATTCCCGCGACAGCGAGAGTATGCTGCAGGAAGTGTCCGGGCTGATTCACGGCCTGCGGGAGGCGGCCGGGGCGATGCTGGCAATACAGCAGGAATATGCACAGGCCGGCAGCCGTCTCAACGAGGTGGCGGTTGAATTCGGACAGCAGATGCGCTCGAATACGGAAAATATTGACAGTATCAAGCAGCTGCTGCGTGACGGTTTCCGCTTGCCGGCGCTTGGCGACTGATCATGGACGGAGGATTTATCGACCTGCGTCAGAATTCCGATGCAGGGATGGGCGGCGACAGTTTCTGGCCATCCTTTACCGACATCATGATGGTGGTGGTCATGATTTTCATGATTGCCAGTACCGTGCTGATGTTGCGTAACTGGGAACTGGTAAAGGAATTGCGTGCCACACTCGAGGCGGAACACGAGGCCGAGGCGCTGGCGCGTTCCATGACCGAGACCAGTGCAACACTGGAGGAGCAACTGGCACAGGCTCAGCACACCAACTCCGAGTTGCGCATGCAGCTGATGCGCATGACAGAGCGTAACCGCACCCTCGAGGAGCAACTCTCCGCGCAGCAACGGCAGGTACTGTCGCTTGAGGCTGATAACCAGCAACTGGCTGCCAGTCTGCAGAAGTACCGCCGCGATGCACTCCTCAATGACGACCAGTTGAAGCAGGCGCGTGACGAGATGTCACAGCTGTCTGCCGCGCATTCGACCCTGCAACAACGATTGCAGCAGGTACTCGACGAGCTGGCAGCGAGTGAGGAGGGCAAGCAAAAGCAGGCCTCGGAACTGGCTGCACTGCGGCTCGGAAGTTCCCTGACCGAGCAGCAACTGTACACCTTGCAAAACGAGTACAGCGAGTTGCAGATCAAGTATGACAAGCTGTTCCGGCCGGCGCGCTCGGCCGAGGGCAAGCACGTGGTGACGGTACGCTACTGGAAAGACGGCGACTACTACCAGCTCAGGATCAGGGATATGGATGAAGAGGACTACCGTGTCGCCAATCGCGAGCAGCTGCACCGCGAGCTGGCCGCGCTCAAGGAGAAACACGGCAACAAGCTGTATGTAAAGCTCATTATCCCGGATGACAGCGGTCTGTCATACAACGAGGCCTGGGGGTTTACCGTGGAGATACTCGACAAGTACGACTATTACCACCAGAAGTAACAGCTCTCGTGGCGCCGGCAGGCTGGCAGGCGGTGAACTGTCGCGAGAGACAGTAGACAGTCAGGCTGCGCGTCATCTGGTCATTGTTGTTCCCGGATGAAGCCGCAACCCTGCACGACTACTCGCGGTAGACAGCAAACAGGGTGCGTGCCTGCCTGATTTTCTGGTGAGCGCCGCGGTCAAATTCACCGATGACCCTGATGGTTGCAGCGGGACAGGCCTGTTGCAGCTGTCCGCGGACCCAGTCAGCCGGCTTTTCGGTGACGCCGAGATGGTGGATCTCCGTGTCCTCGCCGGTTTCGAAGAACATCACGTGCCGGGTCTTTCCCCAGATGACGCGCAACATGTCCAGCGCCTTTTCATGGCCGTAGGCCACTATCCAGTGGTGCCAGACCGAGAAGAAAATCAGCACGTCGACCGCTGGCAATCTGCTGACATTATCCGGTGTAACGGCCATGACGCTGAAGGCGGCATTCTCGATGCCGGTCTTGCGCTGTGCATACTGGGCGATTTTGACATTGCCATAGGCCATGTCGATACCTATGCTGAAGAACCCCTTTTCCGCGAGCCGCAGCACGAAGTGACCCAGGTTCGAGCCGATGTCCATGGCGCTACCCGCCTCAATGCCAAGATTATTCTCGATGGCCTGCCAGCGTTGCAGCGTCGATTCATCGCGCTTGCGGGTTTTCAGGCCTATCCAGGGCATGGGTTGATAGGCCCTGAACTTGTAGGGCGAGAACCGTTGTGCCTTGTAGATCAGCCACTCACCGCTGCCGGACATGAGGGACGAGAGTCCGTGCTTGATCAGGAAGACAAGCTTCTTGAACGGTCTCTTCAGTGTCTTGATGAATTCCCTGCAGGCGTCGTCTTCACACTTGAACATCCGTTAGCTTACCGGCAGACGGGCACGCAGGGCGTCACGGTCCACCCACCAGTGGTCTCCGACGATGGTGTCCAGCATGGCCGCGAGGCGCGACAGCAGGGCATTGACGTCATTCAGTTCCAGGATTTCTATCCAGGTGTTGATCATTTCAGGGTCGTTTTCGATGCCGCGGTGCCGCTTGGCGACAGCGGCCAGCATCTGGCGGGTAAAGAAGGTCAGGCTTTCGTGTTCCTTGCCCTCGGTGCGAATGTCGGCAATATAGTTGGCCGCCATGGCAGCGACAGCCGCGCCATCCGAGTCGTCCGGTGTTTCATCGACGATATGCTGCAGCAGGGCGATTGTCAGCTGGGCCGGCACCGGGTAGGTAACGGCCAGCCAGACACCGTTACCCAGTGCTGCCAGTGATTCGGGCTGTTCGCACTGGAACAGGACATCACAGGTCTCGATGGCGTCCTGCCAGGCTTGCTGCTCGACAAATACATCAAACAGTGCGCGCGCAGTATCCCATGCCTCTTTTTGATTCAGCAACGCCAGTTGGGTCTCGGCGATATCCAGCTGTACCCGCGCCCTGTCTACCGGCGGGCAGTCATCCGGCAGCGCCTGCAGATGGGCCTCATGTTCTTTCAGCAGTGCCTGCAGTGAAGGCCTGGATTCCGACAGGTCGATGCCGCTTTTATCGCCGATGACCATTTGCTCGGGGCTGCGTTCGTCTTTCATGGTTGCTCCGTTAGCCGCTACCGCTAGTGGCCGTGTTGTGTTCGTCGCTTGCAGATAGCTCATGTATCTCAAAGGTCATCGTATTCAGGTCGCCCAGTACCCAGGTTGCCACTGCCTTGATGCCGCCAACGGTACCGGGATTTACCAGCAGTGTGCTGTTGCCGGACATGTTCCTGATGGCGCGTATGGCGGCCGTGTGGTCATGACCGCAGCACACCAGGTCCCAGTCGCCGGTGGTGGCCATGGCCTCGGCGTAGTGCGGGTAATGCACCATGAAGATTCGCCGGCCACCGAGTTCGATGCCCGCATCCTGGCCATAATAGGTTGTCTTGTTCGACAGCTTCGCCGAGATCAGGCCCATCATATACAGGTCACCGGTATTGTTTCCATGTATGACGTGGGCGGGCAGGTTGAACGGTTTCAGTACTTCCAGCGTGCTCGGTGCCACCACATCACCGCAGTGCAGGATCGCCTCGGCACCGGCCGCCTTTGCCTCACGGACAGCCGCCTCGAGTAACGGGCGATTGTCATGGCTGTCAGAAACAATGCAGATTTTCATTTGCTGTAATACATACCATTAACGACACTTGTAGGAGCGGATCGCATCCGCGATGTTTTATTGCAGAGCGTTTATCGCGCTTGCGAAGCGCTCCTACACGATTGAAGTTTACAGCAACGGCACGATCAGCAGTGCCACGATGTTGATGATCTTGATCAACGGGTTAATGGCCGGGCCGGCAGTGTCCTTGTAGGGGTCGCCGACGGTGTCGCCGGTGACTGCCGCCTTGTGCGCATCGGAGCCCTTGCCGCCGAAGTTGCCGTCCTCGATGTACTTC
>JBATFE010000324.1:0-3727 GCA_049664445.1 Gammaproteobacteria bacterium | reverse complement strand
CGTCTCTGGTGGCGTCGCCTTCGGCATTGCCCTGGGTCTGGCCAGGATAATCTTTGACTTGCCGCTTGCCTGGTTGTTGCTGCCCACCTATCTGCTGGCAATGTTGCTCAGCTTTTTTTCCAGCGAGGAATTTGTCAACATTGCCTGGGACAGCGCCGGCGTGACCACCGGGCCCATTACCGTGCCGCTGGTGCTTGCCATGGGACTGGGCGTTGGCGGTGCGGTACAGGTAGTGGAAGGTTTTGGCATGTTGTCCATGGCCTCCATCGGCCCCATCATTTCCGTGCTGGCGACCGGCCTGTGGGTGCAGCGTGAAAGCACGCCTGGAGACAGCAGCCGCTACCGAAGTTGTGAATACCTGATCAGGAACAAGGCAAGTTAATCATGGACATCAGAACGCGGACCTCAATCACCCTGCTGACCGACGTGCGCTTGATAACCTGCATTGTGCAACGGGGTCTGGGTGACATCATCGTCCATGCGGCCCAGGAAGCCGGTGCCCAGGGTGCGACGATCTTTTATGCAAAGGGCAGTGGTGTCAGGGAGCGGCTTGGCATCCTCGGTGTGGCGGTGGAGGTTGAAAAGGAGGTCGTTAATATCGTGGTTTCCAGTGAACAACTGGAGACGGTATTCAACAACATTTACCTCGCTGGCAACCTGGACACCCCGGGCATGGGATTCATGTACGTTACCCCGCTTGAAAAAGCGGCCACCTATATCCCTGAAGAGCTGCTGAAGCGACTGGAAAACAAGGATTGCGGGGACAGCACATGACCCCGCTGCAGGACTTCCCGCAGGCAAAGATCATCACCTGCATCCTGCCCGATGAAGGTCAGGACATGGCGTTGCTGAAGGCACTGCGTACCGAGAAGGGTATTATTACAGCGAACACCTCCCAGTGCCGGGGTTTCGGCCTGCAGTTGCGCAGAAGATACAAGGGAAAACGTCAGGTCGCCGGTTATTCTGTCAGGGTGGTCACGGTCGTGGTGGATGAAGACCGGGCAGACGAACTGTTTGAATATATTTACTACAAGGTTAATTTCGATCACCCCTGCCCTGGCCTCATCTACCAGGGCAGCCTGCTGGCGGCAACACCCTACAGCCTGCCGGCAGGCGTTCTGGAAGAAAAGGGTGAGTAAAATCTTCTTCTGCAGGCGGGATGACTGACGAACACCGCGACCGGTATGCCGCTATCGACGGTTACATCAATCCTTCTTCAGGATACTCCGGAAGGTTAGCAACGCTGGCATCAATGCCGTTGTTGCTGGCTTTTACCTTGAGAATAATATCCTTTACGCGTTTGAAGTTGACGGTGAATTCACCGGCATTGATGTCATTGAGGGCAATCACGTAGTGGTGGCTGCCAGTGTAATCAAGACTTCTGAAATACCAGTGCCGTATATGCAGGTTGTGGCCATTATCGACGCCTTCGTAAAACAGGCATTCAACGTTTTCCCCCACACCCACAGTGTGCAACTCGCTTCTGGGCAGGCCCTTGAAGGGTGAAGAAGGCTCGCGCGGAAATTCACCTGAACAAACAAACGCACCGCCAAGCGGAACGCTGGCATTCTCTTCTAGTAGCGTCGTGTAATAATCATCAGCATGGTAATAATATTTCGAATCCGCAGCCTGTACAGCCGTTGTGAGTGCCATTGACAGCACGATAGCAGACCAGCGCAAGTCGCCAAACACGGGGGGGTTCTTCATGATGATCTCTCTGTAGTGCAATTAATTCGTATTACCGTTTTTTTACCGGGTTTGGCTGCATCTGCAGACACCACGCCCGAGGGGTACTCAGCCCCGGGAAGCGTCCGTTTCAAGCCGGTCCCGGCGCCGCCGGGACCATGCTAGTAACGAACAGCCGGTGTTTCTATCCTGAGCCCATTGGAGCGCGACATGATGTACAGCCCCAGCACTTTGAGTTCTTCGGAGTCCGTCTCAAAGGGCTCGGCGCGCATCAGGGACAGGCATTGTTGTATGCGCTGGTGAAGGTTGGTTATTTCGCCGGTATCGAGCCGGTAGGCAGGAAAACCGTTGCCCTGCCCCTGGCTGATTTTCTGACCCCGTATCATTTGACCGGGATAGACGTCATGACACTGGTAGCAGGCCATGTCGATCAGGCCATAGCGTGTCTTGTAAAGTTTTTCGCCCTGTTCCAGCAATACAGCCACCTGACCGTCGGTTTGTACATTGACGGGCTCGCCGATTGCGCGGTTGCGAACAAAGGTCTCCAGGTCTACAAGCTGCGGATGGTCGGTCGCTAACGGCTTACTGCCGGTAGCAGCCTCGCGGCAACGGCTGATTCTCTTCTGCAGGGTCACTATTTCGCCGCCAGCTTCACTAAAAACGGGATAGCGGGCAATATTTTTCGCATTCAGTTTTGCGCCATCCTGGCTATGGCATTCAGCGCAGGCCCTGTCGGCGTCTTGCTGCCTGTTGTTGAACAGTCCCTGGCCCCTTTCGACAGCAAGCATCCCGGGATTCTCGAAGTCATCATCCTGCATCGCACGTGAAGCAGGCTTGATATAGTCATAACCGGATTTGGCTTCCCCGGCCAGCGCCGCTGTTGCCGGGCATGCCAGCAGGCAAATACAGACTAACAGGCTGGTTTTTTTGATGTGCATCATTTCAGTGTCGCCAGGTAGGCAATGACATCCTCAACCTGCTGGGCCGTGAGAAAGGTTCTGCCGCGGTATTTTTTCCCGGGGCGATTGATCAGACGCGGGTCGCGATAGAAACCGGGCATGATCGACATCGGGTTGATGTTGCGCGTATCGACAACACGCAGACGAATCATCGGCACCGACAGGCGCGAGGCGATTCCCGCCAGTGGCGGCCCGATGGTGCCGTAGGCCTCGACATCGGGAATGGGTAACTGGTGACAGGCCAGGCAATTGCCGCGACTGCCGTCAGACGCGATCTCGCTGCCACGTTGCACATCACCTGCCAGACCGCACAGGGGTTCCGCGATGCCGTAATCCACGACCTCCCAGCGACAGTAATCATCCGGCAGGGCATCCTGCCCGCCTGCCACCATGGAAAACGGCGCACAAGGCAACAGAACGAGGACGAATATCTTGTGAAGTTGCATGTTGCGGCTCATGTCGGATACGAGAGTTTGAAACAGTGATACGGCTGGCTGTTGCTGCAACCGTGGAACACTGTCTACGGGCGAAAGTCTAACAAATAATCAGGCATAAAGGGATGCAAGCGGCTGATGTGTACGAACACCGCTAATTCGCAGACAAATCAACAGACAGCTGTATAATTGCATCCGGCAAGCATGGATAAGAGCCCGGCAGCGCGGCTGAATAGGCGCGCGAGAACATAAATTTTTAGTTATTATGCACCTGCGGCTGCGCACCGGGGTTAATATTACGCACGCGCCAGCAAAGGGAGTTACCAGTTACTGGTCGGCTCTGACAAGTCCAGATTAAAAAATGGAAGCACTATTGTATGCCCACACATCCAATGGCCAGATTGATATTCTGCCTCGCAGCGCTTTACCCGTTTACCGCACAGGCGGAAGAGGAGCACTGGTACAATTACGATCACCTGATGTTCTCCGCAGGTACTTATATACACTACGACCCCGACGATGATCATGCCGGCAACAGACTGTTTTTCAGCCTGGAGGCGGTAAAGGCGAATGACTGGTTTTACGGTCTGGCCCTGTTTAATAATTCTTTCAACCAGTTCTCCCAGTATTTGTATGGCGGCAAGAGCT
>JBATFE010000323.1:0-2335 GCA_049664445.1 Gammaproteobacteria bacterium | reverse complement strand
GTTTACCCCCCAGCCCCCACACCACCCGGCATGCGGATCCGCGGTTTCATGACGCGCCATTGGCTCGCTTGGCCGGTCTGCCTGTTTGCGCCAAATGAGCATATAAAGGCCGCCCGCTACTCTGTGTTCGGCCCTTCACCACGTCCCGGGTGTTACCCCCAGGCGTTGGGCTACTATGGCCTCGGCTGACTTCTGCCTGATACCTTGACGGTTTTTCGGCAAGGCGTCACTCAGTCAGATGCCGACCATCTCCATCCTGTTTTGCCCGCTTTATTCTTTGCGCAGCATCGGGCGGGTTGCTTTCCCGCAGCTGCTGGGACTTGGTCGACCGGTTGCCCCAGCCGGTAGTTTCACCGGATGAATCACGGCGTCTTTCTCGGCAACCCCGTCAGGCAGATCTCCCCGGATAAGGTGCGTGAATCCCGCCATAGGCGGGACTGCAAAACCGCGCCATTTAATTTACCCTATCTCCTGAACCCGGGGCTTTGTTATGTTGTGCTAACTTACCCGGAGACTGGGCCTTATATGCTGCCGTGGGCGCTTGCGTCACGCCAAAGGGGTAATTCGTCGGCTCACAGCTTTGCACTCGGGCTTCCTTCAGACAGCTTCTCGCGAAGATGCCCTTGCCGTCGGCTAATGTTTATGTCCGTGTCTCACGACACTGACAGGGTTCACACATAGGGGACTTACACCCCATAAGTTCAAGCCCATGCCGGGCGTACACAAAACGCTTGAGACGGACATTTGAGTCGCGAGCAGAACCTGCGCTCTGCGTAGAACCAGCTCACGACTCAAATGCCGCTAAGCCTGATCGTTAGCCAGAAACGATCAGATAAATTTCACTTGAAACAACACTTGGTATGATGTATTGTCATACTGGAGGTGATCAAAATGCCAGTTTCCAAAATCGCAATCACAATCGATGATAACCTATTAAAACAACTCGATCTAATGGTTAAATCAAGAATCTATCCCAACCGCAGCAAGGCAATTCAAGAGGCGGTCGCCGACAAGCTTAAACGCCTTGAAAGAACCCGATTGGCAAGAGAGTGCGCAAAACTTGATCCGGAATATGAACAAAATATGGCAGAAGAAGGATTTTCATTGGAGATAGATGAATGGCCAGCATATTAAGAGGTGACATCTATTGGGCAGATTTGAATCCTGTCATTGGTAGCGAGCAGGGCGGGTTTCGCCCTGTTCTTATTTTGAGCCATAACATTTTCAATGACAGGTCAGGCACGGTAATCGCGATAGCTATCACCAGCCAGCCCCAACGGGCAGCATTCCCACTGACTCTTGAACTTTCAGATACAAAACTCCCCAATAAGTCTTGGGCCAAAATCAGTCAGGTTCGTACGCTATCTACCAGAAGAATCGGAAAAAAGATTGCAAGTGCTTCCCCAGAGGAACTTGTCAGCATTATTGACGGATTGAATGAAATAATCGGTGACTAACATGACGCTTGCAGTCGGACGCTTAAAAACCGCGCACCGCTGAAGCGAAGCGTTAGTGCTCAAAATGAACCTGATACTAAAGTTGAAAATTTGGAGAATTGAAAAGGCACTCAGAAACCTTGTAAGTGCTCATGGTTTCAAGCCAATGGTTTGGTCATTCGGTGCTTACTGTATCGATCCAAAAAATTTAGTGTTCGTGGTTGGCGTACCAACAGATGAGGCAAAGACAGCGCTTAAAGCTAAAAGTAACTTCATGGCTGCAATCCCGAAATTATTGGAAACATATAATTGGCCATTGCAGGCAAGGCCATACGTTGTGTTTGATGTTGAGTCCCAAGAAACCGTTGATAGGGAAAACAATGGTAACTGGTGGTTTCACTACAAATAGCAATAACAAGCGCAGGCACTATGACAATTTTTCCGCAGCGCCCCAAATTTGCTCGTGCTGCGGGCGTTATAATTTTATGAATTGCCCAAAAAGCAATCGGAAGATCGCTGAGAAAAGGGGTTCGTATCTTTATTGTAACGTATCTCTGGACGGACAATTTACATCTATAAAAATTTTGTAATTGCGGATTCATTGAATATTCAAATAATCAGATGCTTATAATCCTTCGAACTTCCATACTTGAATCTGTCACTAACCTATAAGTGCCCAATTTATAGCCACAGATTTCACCGAATCGGTTGTCTTAAGTGTCACTGTGACGAATGCGTGATCTTTGCACACGTTTTCCATCGTTTTTGCATGATTTTTCCGAGCGGCGGTATATGATATGACTTTCATTTGATATCCCTTGTTATTATAAAGAATAATGTACTTGTGACTGTGGTCAGTATAAAGACAAAAAATTAGGCTCAAATCAGCGGGTCTGACG